>NZ_QPFC01000301.1:0-1916 GCF_003427465.1 Nocardiopsis sp. TNDT3
CCCCGTGGGTCGGGCGGCGGCGCCGGACGGTGCCGCGTGACCGTGCCGTTCAGGACCGCCTCCGCTCCCCGTACAGCTCCGAGAGCAGTGCCACGGCCGCGAAGGTGGCCGGGTGCGGGTCGTGGCGCCGCCAGAGCACCCGGACCGGGACGCGCGGGGCGTCGCCCACCAGGCGGAAGGCGATGCCGTCGCGTCGGTACTGGGTCACGGTGCTCTCCGCGGTGATCCCGACGCTGCGCCCGGTCGCGATCCCGGCCAGCCAGTCGTCGATGTCGTTGACGTGCTCCAGGGCCGGGCGCGCCCGCTCGGGCCACAGCTCGGCGGTGGTGGTGCCCGTGCGGCGGTCGGTGAGCACGTGGCGTTCGGCGATCTCGGCCAGGCGGATGGAGCGGCGTCGGGCCCAGGGGTCGTCGGAGGCCATCGCGCAGTAACGGCGCTCCCAGCCGACCAGAGCGCTGTCGAAGCGGCGTTCGTCGAAGGCGGCGCGGACCACGGCCAGGTCGCACAGTCCCTCCGCCAGCCCTCCGGTGGGCGAGTTGGTCCGCACCAGGTGCAGGTCCACGTCGGGGTGGCGGGCTGCCCAGAGCCGCTGGAACTCGGCGGTGTGGCGGCCCACGGCCGACCACGCGTGCCCCAGGCGCAGGCGGCTGTGCCCGGTGCTGGCCTCGCGCACCAGGTTGTCGGCCTCGGCCAGCACCGCCCGTGCCCGGGCCAGGACCTGCACGCCCGCCGTGGTGGGGGCCACGTCGCGGCTGGTGCGGTGCAGCAGTCGCACGCCCAGGAAGCGTTCCAGGGCGGCGAGGTTGCGCGAGACGGCCGCCTGGGAGGTGCCCAGTTCGAGGGCGGCGTCGGTGAAGCTCCCGGTGTCGACGATGGCGACCAGGCAGCGCAGGTGACGCAGCTCCATATCCATACGCACAGCGTATAGACGGCCTTCCACATGCATTTTGCGTATGCGCCGCCGGGTCGCATCCTCGTCCCATGGAGACCTCGACGGGAACGGCACGGCTGACGGCCGCGTCCGGAGCGGACCCGGGCGCCCGCGGGCGTCTGGCCGGGACTCTGGTGATGCTGTGCGGCGGGATGTCCAACCAGCTGGGCGCCTCCACGGCCGCGCTGGCCTTTCCGGTGATCGGCCCGGCCGGTGTGGTGGCCGTGCGCCAGTGGGTCGCGGGACTGGTGCTGATGTCGCTGGGGCGCCCCCGGCTGCGCTCCCTGACCTGGCCGCAGTGGTGGCCGGTGCTGTCCATGGCCGTGGTCTTCGCGACAATGAACCTGACCCTGTACCTCGCCGTCGACCGGATCGGTCTGGGCCTGGCCGTGACCCTGGAGTTCCTCGGCCCCCTGGCCGTGGCGCTGGCCGCCTCGCGCCGGTGGGTGGACCTGGGGTGCGCCCTGGCGGCCGGGGGCGCGGTGGCGGTGCTGATGCGCCCGCAGCCCAGCAGCGACCACCTGGGCATGGCGCTGGCCCTGGTGGCCGCCGCCTGCTGGGCCGGTTACATCCTGCTCAACCGCACGGTGGGGCGGAGGGTGGCGGGCATCGAGGGCTCGGCCGCGGCCGCCGGGGTCTCCGCGCTGCTGTTCGTGCCGGTCGGGGCGTGGGTGCTGGCGCACCACCCGCCCACGCCCGCGGCCCTGGCCTGTGCCGCGGCGGCGGGGGTGCTGTCCTCGACCGTCCCGTTCCTGGGGGACCTGTTCGCCCTGCGCCGTGTCCCGGCCCGCTTCTTCGGCCTGTTCATGAGCGTGCACCCGGTGATGGCCGCCCTGGCGGGGCTGGTGGTGCTGGGCCAGGAGCTGGACGGTCCGGACTGGGCGGCGATCGGGGCGGTGGTGGCCGCCAACGCCGTCAGCGCCCTGACCGCGGGGCGCGCCAGGAGGTCCCTCCCCCGGCGCGGCCGTCCGGCGGGGGCCGGGCG
>NZ_QPFC01000302.1:0-1539 GCF_003427465.1 Nocardiopsis sp. TNDT3
CCGGCGCCCGCGCCGTGTTCGACTACATCAACGACAACGGCGGCATCCACGGCCGCCGGATCGAGTACCAGGTCCAGGACGACGCGTTCGACCCCGCGCAGACCCAGGAGGCCACCCGCAGCCTCATCGACGACCAGGAGATCTTCGCCATGCTCGGCGGCCTGGGCACCCCCACCCACGAGGCCGTGATCGAGGAGCTCAACGAGGCGGGCGTCCCCGACCTGTTCGTCTCCTCCGGCGCCCTGGCCTGGGACCAGCCCGAGGTCTACCCCCACAGCTACGGCTTCCAGGTCGACTACACCCGGGAGGCCAAGATCCAGGGCCAGTACATCGCCGAGAACTTCCCCGGCGACAGGGTCGGCCTGCTCTACCAGAACGACGACGTGGGCCCCTCCTCTCACGCGGGGATCGAGCAGTACCTCACCGAGGAGATCGTGGCCTGGGAGTCCTACGACCCCGGCGTCCCCGAGCTCGCCGGACAGGTCGAGGAGCTCAAGCGGTCGGGCGCCGAGGTCGCCGTCTGCCACTGCATCCCCGCCTTCCTGGCCCTGGCCGTCCTGGAGGCCACCGCGATCGGCTACACCCCGCAGTGGGTGGCGCCCAGCTTCGGCGGCGACGTGGCGGTGGCCACCGGCCTCATCGAGGAGTACGCCCAGGGCACGGCGGCCGAGAACGTCCCGCCCGAGGCCTTCCTGGACGGTCTGATCATCACCGCGTTCCTGCCGATGGCCGCCCAGCGCGAGGACCCGTGGACCGAGTTCTTCCTGGAGATCCACGAGAGGTACAACGAGGGCACGCCCTTCACCGACACCACCGTCTACGGCATGGTGCAGGCGGTCCTGTTCGCCCAGGTGCTCATGGAGACCGGCCCCGACCTGACCCGGGAGAGCCTGCTCGGCACCCTCAACTCCCACGAGTGGACGGGGCCCGGCCTGGTGCCGTTCAACGCCACAGAGGACGACCACAGCGGCTACGCCGGGGTGATGGTGGTGCAGCACCACGCCGGCGAGGAGCCCGAGATCCTCCAGGAGCCCATGGTCACCGACAGCGACGGCGGGGAGGTCCTGCCCTTCGAGCTGGACCGGCCCTCGCCCGACGAGGTGTCCCTCTTCGGGGGGTCCGGCGGCTAGGTTCTGTTCTCTGGTCCGTGATCCAGCCAGAGCAGGGCGCTGACCAGTACGGCCCCGGGCCCGGGGAGGCGTGGCGAGCTCGTCCGAACGCGTAGCGACGCCCCGGCAGTGCTTGAGCGGGCCGATGCAGCGTTCGACCGGGTTGCGGCGCTTGTGGGCCTGCCGGACGAAGGTGGGCGGGCGTGCGCGACCGCCGCGGGGACGCGCGGGTTCGGGACGGGCCTCAGGACCGCGTCCGCCGACGGCGCGAGCGCGCCCACCAGACCGCGCCGATCGCCACCGCGAGCACCGCCCCGCCCACGGCCACCGGCAGGCCCAGGTCCGTGCCGCCGACGCCGACCAGCACCAGCGCCGCCGTGCTGGGCACCCCGCCCAGGAGCGGGCCCAGCACGAAGGGCCACATCCGCAT
>NZ_QPFC01000303.1:0-5446 GCF_003427465.1 Nocardiopsis sp. TNDT3
CTTCACGGGGGCCTTCCGGGGGTGAGGGGCGGGCGTGGGCGAGGACCCACGGTTCCCCGTTACCCGTTCGGAGCCGCCTCACGCCGCGAACCGCGCAGCCACGGGGGTTCCGTGCCCGCGTCCCGCTCTTGCACGGTCCGTCCCGCGCCCCCGCATCCCGCTCTCGCGTGCTCCGTCCCGCGCCCCCCGGCGCCGGTGGGAACCGTTCCGGGCCGTACGCCGTACCGACGGCACCGGCGGAGCCGTCTCCAGAGGAGGCCCGCGCCCGGCGGAGGCCGCCACGGACTTCCGCGAGCCCCGGGGAGGCCCGCGCCCGGTTCCGCGTGCCGTACCGGCGATCCTCGCGGCGGCGCCTCCCCGCTGTGGAGGCCCGCCGCCCGCGTCCCCGTTCAGGGGTTCCGGGCCCCGGACGGGTTCAGGCCGGGTCCGGTGCGCCCCGGAAGGTGCGCCGGTAGGCGCTGGGGGACACGCCCAGTTCGGCGTGCATGTGCTGGCGCAGCGACGCCGCCGTGCCGAAACCCGCCTCGTGCGCGACCCTGTCCACCGGCAGGTCCGACTCCTCCAGCAGCTGCCGGGCCCGGTCCAGGCGCTGCCGGGCGACCCACTGGCCGGGCGAGAGCCCCACCTCGTCGCGGAAACGGCGGGTGAGGGTACGCACGCTCACGGCCTCCTGGAGGGCCATCTCCCGCAGGCCCGGCTGGAGGTGCAGGTGTTCCAGGGCCCAGGCGCGCGCCCGACCCGTCGCGGCACGCTCCGGCGCGGGCACGGGACGGCGGATGTACTGGGCCTGGCCGCCGTCGCGGTGGGGCGGGACGACGGTGCTGCGCGCCACCTCGTTGGCCACGGCGGCGCCGTGGTCGAGCCGGATCATGTGCAGGCCCAGGTCGATGCCCGAGGCGACCCCGGCAGCTGTCAGCACACGCCCGTTGTCGGTGTACAGCACGTCCGGGTCCAGGTCGATGCCGGGGTACATGGCGCGGAAGTAGCCCGCGGACTTCCAGTGGGTGGTCACGCGGCACCCGTCCAGGAGCCCGGCCGCGGCGAGCACGAACGCGCCGGTGCAGATCGAGGCCACGCGCGCGTTCGGCGGGATGCGCGCGACGGCCGCGGCCAGAGCCGGCGCGAGGGGGGCGTGCGGGCGTTCGCCGTAGTCCTCGTCGGCGGCGGGCAGGATCACCGTGTCCGCCTCGTCGAGGGCCTCCGGTCCGTGGGCCACGTTGATCGTGAAGTCGGTGTCGGTGCTGATCTCCCCCGGTTCCAGCGCGCAGGTGACGACTTCGTAGAGCAGCTCCCCGTCGGCGCTCCGGGCCTGGCCGAACAGGCGGTGGACGATGCCCGCCTCGATGGGCAGCAGGCCGTGCCGGACGAGGACGGCCACGCGGTGGCGGCCGGGCCGCGAGAAAATCCTCATGGCCTGATTCTTGCGCATGTTGGCTTTCAGGACACTGTCGGGGGAGGTGCCCGCGCAGGAGCCTGAGGCCATGGCCGAGAACACCGCTTCCGCGCAAGAGCCCGCACGCACCCCGTTCCACCGCGCGTGGCTGGTCGCCCTCGTCGCGTGCCTGACCATCGTCGCCGCGGCGGCCTTCGCCGCGATGCCCGGAGTCCTGACCGATCCCCTGCACGCCGAGTACGGGTGGTCCCGCGGGGCGATCGGTGCGGCGGCCTCGGTCAACATGCTCGTCTACGGCCTGATCGCCCCCTTCGCCGCGGCGCTGATGGACCGGTTCGGTGTCCGCGGGGTCGCCCTGGCGGCCCTGGGCGCCGTCGTGGCGGGGGCCGGACTGACCCTCGTCATGACCACCGCCTGGCAGCTGACCCTCTACTGGGGGCTGCTCGTCGGCGCGGGCACGGGGTCACTGGCGATGACGTTCGCCGCCACGGTGGCCGACAACTGGTTCGTCCGACGCCGTGGGCTGGTCATCGGCGCCCTGACCGGGGCCAGCGCCTTCGGCCAGCTGGTGTTCCTCCCCGCGCTGGCCTGGATCGTGGACCACCGCGGATGGCGTCCGGCCATCGTGACCCTGGTGCTGACGGCGGGCGTCATGATCGTCCTCGTCGCCCTGGTGCTGCGGAACCACCCGGCCGACCTGGGACAGCGCCCCTACGGTTCCCCGGTCTTCGTGGACAGGCCCCGAGCGGACCGGGGCGCGGCGCGCCGAACCGTGCGGGTCCTGTCCTCCTCGGTGCGCAGTCGCCGGTTCTGGCTCCTGGGCGGAGCGTTCGCGATGTGCGGCGCGACCACCAACGGCATCATGTGGACCCATTTCGTACCCGCCGCCCAGGACCAGGGGATGGCCGTCACGGTCGCGGCGGCGCTGGTGTCGGCGATCGGCGTCTTCTCCCTGGTGGGGACGGTCCTGTCCGGATGGCTCACCGACCGGGTGGACCCGCGCCTGCTCCTGGTCGCCTACTACGCGGGTCGGGGCGTGCTCCTGGCCGCGCTGCCCGCGCTGCTGGGGCCGGACGCCGGAGCGGCGATGGCGGCCTTCGTTCTGGTGTTCGGCCTGCTCGACGTCGCGACGGTGCCCCCGACCATCCTGCTGTGCCGCCGGCTCTTCGGCGCAGACGGGGCCATCGTCTTCGGGTGGGTCAACGCCGTCCACCAGGTCGGCGCGGGGTCCATGGCGGTCTTCGGCGGCTTCGTCCGCGACGTGGGCGGAAGCTACGGGCCGGTGTGGCTGACGGGCGCCGCCCTGTGCGCCGTCGCCGCGATGCTGGCCCTCAGGGTGCCGCGCGGCACGGGCTCCGACCTCGCGGACGAGGGGTCCGGAGGGGCCCGTGACCACGAGCGCAGGAGGGTGTGAGCGCGATGGGGGACACCGGAACCCGGGGCGGCGCCGAGGGTCCCGCGTGCGCCGGTGCCGGGGTCGGTCCGGGTACGGCCCGCGGGGCCGGGCGCCCGTCACCAGGGTTCTCCGCCGTGCTGGTGGTCCTCGCCGCCCTGGTGGCCTACGTGGGGTTCGCCGGGCTGGAGCAGGGACTGCGCGCGGCGCGCGGCGAGGGGGTACCGGGCGTGTTCACCGCGACGAGCATCACCTGCGTCCAGCACCCGGGGCACGAGTCGTGCACCTGCAACGGCACCTTCACCGGTGCGGGGGGAGGAGAGCCGCGCGGGGTCTACCTGCACGCGGCCGGGCGCGACACCTGCGAGGAGGGAGCGCGGATCCCGGCCGTGGACGCCGGGGCCGCCAACCGCGTCTACGGCCCCGACGGCTCCCGCGAGTGGATCCTGTCCTCGCTCGTCCTCGCGGCGTGCCCGGCCCTGGTCGGCGGTGTCGCGGCGAACTGGGTGCGCTACCTGCGGCGCGGACCGGCGAAGGAGTGACCGGCCCCGGACGCGGACCGCCCCGGGCGGACCCGGCGGTCCGCCCGGGGCGGTGGGAACCGGTGCCCGCACGAGGGACGGGAGGCGTACGGACACCGGGCACGGGCCGGGGGACGGGCTGGGAGTGTCCGGCCCGCGGTCCGGAGCCGCGGTCGGCTGGGTGGACCGTCCGCCGACCGCGGCGAGCCGCTGACCGCGCCCGGGTATCGCGGCGCGGGCTCAGCCGCGCGGTGCGCCCACGGGGGCGTGCCGCTCCCCGCCTCCCTCACCGGAGGCGTCGGCGGTCCGCGACTCCCCGGCGGCCGTGTCGGAGTCGGCCGTCCTGGCCTCCTCGGCCTCCGAGCCGTCGCCCCCGGCCGTGCCGGAGGCCTCCGCGGCCCCACCGGAACCCTCGGCGGGCTTGTCGTAGCTCATGAGGGCGTCCATGTCGATGCTGTCCGGGTTCCTCAGCGTGTGGGTGAGGCGCTCGCGGTCCAGGCCGCCGGTCCAGCGGGCGATGACCAGGGTGCCCACCGCGTTGCCGATGAGGTTGGTCAGGGCGCGGCCCTCGGACATGAAGCGGTCGATGCCGACGATGAGCGCGATGCCCGCCAGCGGGATCACGTCGCCGAACGCGGCCAGCGAGGCGGCCAGGGTCACCAGACCGGCACCGCTGACGCCCGCCGCGCCCTTGCTGGAGAGCAGCATGAACAGCAGCAGTCCGACCTGGGTCCAGACGGAGATGTCCGAACCGGTGGCCTGGGCGATGAAGATGGCGCCCATGGTCATGTAGATCGCGGTGCCGTCCAGGTTGAAGGAGTACCCGGTCGGGATGGTCAGGCCCACCACGGACTTCTTGGCGCCCGCGGCCTCCAGCTTGGTCATCATGCGCGGCAGCACCGACTCGCTGGAGGAGGTGCCCAGCACGATGAGGAGCTCGTCGCGGATCAGGCGCACCAGGCGGAACAGGCTGAACCCGGCCAGGCGGCTGACGAGCCCCAGGACGACGACGATGAACAGGACACAGGTGACGTAGAAGCTGAGCATGAAGTAGGCGAGACTGCTGAGCACCTGGCCGCCGTACTCGCCGATGGTGAAGGCCATGCCGCCGAAGGCGCCGACGGGCGCCGCGTACATGACGATCTTGATGACGCCGAACATGATGTGCGACATCGTGTCCAGGGCGCGGACGGCGGGCTCGCCGCGCCTGCCGAGCATGGTCAGGGCGCAGGCGACCAGGATGGCCAGGACCAGGACCTGGATCAGCTCGCCCTCCACGAACGCGGAGAAGAACGAGTCGGGGATCATGTGGAGGATGAAGCCGGAGAAACCGGTTCCGCCCGCCTCGGCCTCGGCGATGGTGTCCGCGGCGTCGGCCTCGTCGAAGGACACGTTCAGGCCCACGCCCGGACGCATGACGTTGACGGTGACCAGGCCGATGGCCAGGGCGAGCACGGTCAGCGCGGTGAAGTACACCAGGGTGCGCAGGGCCAGCCCGCCCGCCTTGGCCAGGTTGCCCAGACCGGCGATGCCCACGACGACGGTACAGAAGATGGTCGGGGCGATGACGACCTTGACGAGCTTGATGAACAGGTCGGCCAGCCAGCGCATGTCCGCGGCCCAGGCCGGGAAGAGCAGACCGACGGCGATGCCGAGCGCGATACCGACGAGCACCCAGAAGTACAGGTGACGGTAGATGGGCTTCCTGCGCCTGGGCGGTGCCTTGTCGGCACTCTGCCCGGGGGCGGCGGCGCGTCCGGGACTCGGCATGGCCTTCTCCTCCAGGTCCTGTGTAGCGGGTCACAGGAACCTTCACGCCAGAGGCGCGTAACGGCCAACCCACGAGGGGGAAACTTAAGGTTTACCTGACATTTGATCACTTTCGGTGGTACGGCACCGCATCTCTGTTCACTGAGGGTGCTCGTGTGTCCGGGTGCTCGCGAGGACCGGTGGCTCCCTGTGAGGGGCGTGGCGGGGATGGTCGGCCCGCCTGTGACCGGAGGATGCCCTGACCTGCGTTGACGCCGGTCTCCGATTCGGCTGGCGGTAACGGAGGGCAACAGATCCGGTAGCGGGCTCACAACGCGGACAAGCCCTGGAAGGGCGCCCCGCGCCGACGCCCCCGCGCCGACGCCGCCG
>NZ_QPFC01000304.1:0-8416 GCF_003427465.1 Nocardiopsis sp. TNDT3
CGTCCACCCCGTACCCGCCCTTCCCTTCGCCCGGAGACGCCCGGGTGGTGCCAGCACCACCGGCACTCCACGTGCTGTTGGGTTCGTGCCCCCGGGCCGCCGAACCTAGATTGGTTGCGTGACCGGTCAGAACACGCGCACCAGAGCCAGGAACGGCGGGAGAGGAGGGTTCCTCACCGCCCTCTCCGCCCTGCCCCGCGTGGCCGAAGCCTACGGGGCCGGCTGGCGCGTGCGCGTGGTCGAGGTCCTGCACCTGATGACCTCGCTGGCCCTGGCCCTGTGCTACCTGGTGCCCGCGTTCATGCTGGTGGTCTCGGCCACCTGGGTCGGCTTCGCGGTCTCCGGCCCCTGGCTGCCCGAGGTGTCCCGGCTCGTCCCCGACCGGCTGCTCTCGGACTCGCTCGCCTTCCTGGTCGGCCTCCCGGCCCTGGCGACCCTGCTGGCCCGCCTGTCCTGCCGGGTCCAGCGCAACCGGCTGGACAACGTGTTCGGGATCGTGGAGACCAGCCCGCCCGACCCCCTGGCCCACGACAAGCCGCTCGTGCGCGCCTGGCGGTTCGTGTTCGGCCGCGACGCCTGGTCGGCGGTCGTCTACAGCACCGTCGCCGGGATCCACGGCCTGCTGGCCGGGGGCGTGGTGGTGGCGCTGGTGGTGTGCGGCGGGGCGTCGGTCGCGGGCGCCCTGATGGGGATCGTGTTCGTGCTGGTGATGGGCTCTCCCGGCGACCTGGTCGGACCCCTGGTCCTGGTCGTGTTCGGGCCGCTGTGCGCCCTCGTCGGACTGCGCCTGGCCCCCTACATGGTCGCCACCGAGGTCCTGCTGCACCGCAGGCTGCTGTTCGAGGCGCCCGAGGTGCGCATCCGCCGCCGCCTGCTGCACGTCCAGGACAGCCGCCTGCGCATGGTCGACGCCGCCGAGGCCGAGCGCCGCCGCATCGAACGCGACCTGCACGACGGCGCCCAGCAGCGCCTGCTCGCCCTGACCATGACCCTGACCCGGGCGCGCTCGCGCGTGGCCACCGACCCCGACACGGCCCTGGAGCTGATCACCGAGGCCCAGCGCGAGTCCCGGGAGGTCATGGACGAGCTGCGCCAGGTGGCGCGCGGACTCCACCCCCGGGTCCTGACCGACCACGGACTGGGCGCGGCCCTGCCCGTGGCCGCCGGGCGCGCCCCGGTCCCCGTGCGGGTGGACGTCGAGTTGGAGGAGCGCCCCTCCCCGCGCGCCGAGGGGGTGGCCTACTACGTGGCCTGCGAGGCGCTGAACAACGTCGCCAAGCACTCCGGCGCCACCGGGGTCACCGTGGCCGCGGAGCGGGTGTCGCGCCCCGCCCGCGACGGCGGCGACCTGCTGCGGCTCACCGTCACCGACGACGGCTCCGGAGGGGCCGCTCCCCGGGCGGGCACGGGCCTGAACGGCCTGTGGGACCGCGTGGACGCGGTCGACGGCGTCCTGACCATCCACAGCCCGGCCGGTGAGGGCACCGTCCTGACCGCCGACATCCCTTGGGAGGCATGACCGTGTACACCGGTGCGAACCCCGTCCAGCCCGCGGAGAGAGGGCCCAGGGTGGTCATCGCCGAGGACTCGGTGCTGCTGCGCAGCGGGATGGCCCGCCTGCTGGAGGACGCGGGGGTGGAGATCGTCGCGCAGGTCGGCGACGCCGACGCGCTGATGCGGGCGGTGGAGGAGCACCCCGACGTGGACCTGTGCCTGGTCGACATCCGCATGCCGCCCACCTACTCCGAGGAGGGCATCCAGGCGGGTATCGCCATCCGCCAGAAGTACCCGGAGGTGGCGGTGCTGCTGCTGTCCCAGCACGTGGTCAGCCGCTACGCCGCCGACCTGCTCGGCAGCGGGGCCAGCAGGGTCGGCTACCTGCTCAAGGACCGGGTCGCCGACATCGACGAGTTCCTGTCGGTGCTGCGCCGCGTCGCCGGGGGCGGCGCCGCCATCGACCCGGAGGTGGTCTCGCAGCTGCTCAGCCGACGGCGCGACAACGCCCTGGCCCGGCTCACCCCGCGCGAGACCGAGGTGCTGGAGCTCATGGCGCAGGGGCTGAACAACGCGGGCGTGGCCTCGCGGCTGACCGTCACCGAACGCGCCGTGGAGAAGCACATCCGATCGATCTTCACCAAGCTGGACCTGGGCCACGACGACCACGACCACCGCAGGGTGCAGGCCGTGCTGCGCTACCTGCGCGGCGCGGACCGGGACTGACCGCGGACACCAGAGGGGGCGCGAGCCCAACGAGGAAGGAAGAACAGTGACATTCAAGGCACGGGGCCTGTACGCCTCTTCGAGCAAGGAGCCGCGCGGGTTCCGCGTGGGCCCGTGGCTGCTCCTGGGCGCGGTGCTGGTGCTGGGCGTGGTGGTGGCGACCGCCGTCTCCGTCCTGGGCAACGTGGGCGTGGACCGCGGCACACGCAGCGACGCCTACGGCGCGCCCCAGGCCGTGGAGATCGAGAACGGCACCGGCGGCGACGTCGTCCTCACCGGCGGCTCCGAGCGGGTGCAGGTGGACCGCACCCTGCGCGGAACCCCCCTCACCGAACCGGAGGAGGACATCGAGGAGGACGACGGCGCCCTCCAGGTGGAGGCCGCGTGCCTGGGCGTGCCGTTCTTCGACGGCTGCCGGATCGACTACGAGGTCGCGGTCCCGGTGGGGACCGCGGTGAGCGTGGAGACGGTCAACGGCCGGATCAGCGTGGAGAACGTCGACGGCGAGCTGGAGCTGGGCAGCATCAGCGGCGAGGTGCGGGTGGACGGCAACAGCGGCGACGTCACCGCCGAGTCCGTCAGCGGCACGATCGACGTGACCGGGGTGGAGGGTTCCGTGGTCGCGGAGACCACCAGCGGCCGGATCATCGCCGAGGGGACGGGCGAACACCTCCAGGCCGCGAGCACCTCCGGTGACGTGGACGTGTCCGGGTTCGGCGCGCGCACGATCGTGGCCGAGTCCACCAGCGGCGACGTCCGGGTGGGCGGGGGCTTCACCGAGGCCCAGGTCTCCACGGTCTCGGGGGGCATCGGGGTCGCCACCGACGACGCCTTCGACCTGATGAGCCTGGAGAGCATCAGCGGCGGGATCGACGTGCGGGTGCCCGAGGGCGCCTACGAGGTCACCGGGGAGTCCGCGTCCGGGGAACGCCGCGTGGACGTGGACACCTCCCCGGAGGCGGAGGCCCGCATCCAGGCCGACACCGTCAGCGGCGCGCTCAGCGTCACGTCGGGTTAGACCGGCCCGCTCCGGCGCGTTCGAAGCGCAGTGCCGCCCAGTCCGAGTCGATCGGCACCTGGGCGGTACCGCGCCACCCCGAGTCCAGGAGCGGATCCCAGCCCCGGTCCGCGGCCAGGTCGGTGATGATGGTGCCGCCGCGCCGGGGATAGCACACCCACAGGCGGGTGCCCGGCCCCACCACCTCCAGGACGCGGGGCGCCTCACGGCCCACGGTGCCCCGGTCCAGGGCGAACAGGTGCACGTCGTCGTAGTCGGCGCCCTCGATGGGGCCCAGGTCGATGTGGATGTCGGGGGGCGGTTCCAGCAGCCGCAGGTAGCGCTCGGGGGCGTTGAGGACGAGCAGCCGGTCGCCGGGGCGCACCCCGAGCCTCTGGGCGAGAGTGCCTGGGTTGTCCGACATATCCCCCTCCGTTCGTGGCCTGCGGGCGCCTCGCCCGTCTCCTGGCCACCGTACGGGCCGCGGCCGCGGAAACCGAGCACCTTCCCCGCCCGCACCCCGGCGAGGCCCTGTTTTTTAGGATGCTCCCATGACAGATGAAAACGGCGTACTGCGCTGGGGCGTGCTCGGGACCGGCGGTATCGCCCACTCCTTCGCCGAGGCGCTCGGGTCCACCCCCACGGCCCGGCTCACCGCGGTCGGCTCGCGCACCCCCGAGCGCGCCGAGGAGTTCGGCCGGGCCTGGGACGTCCCCGAACGCCACGGCAGCTACGAGGCCCTGGCCCAGAGCCCGAACGTGGACGCCGTGTACGTGGCCACCCCCCACCCCTGGCACCACCCCAACACCCTGACCTGCCTCAGGGCGGGCAAACACGTCCTGGTCGAGAAGCCCATGGCGATGAACGCCCTCCAGGTCTCGCAGATGGCCGAGGCGGCCCGCGAGGGCGGCCTCTTCCTGATGGAGGCGATGTGGACGCGCTACCTGCCCGCCTCCCGCCTGGTCCGCGACCTGGTGGAGGACGGCGCGATCGGCGAGGTGCGCTGGCTCTCGGCCGAGTTCGGCTTCAACGCCCCCTACGACCCCGACCACCGCCTCTTCAACGCCGACCTGGGCGGCGGCGCCCTGCTCGACCTGGGCGTGTACCCGCTGGCCTTCGCCTCCCAGCACCTGGGCGAGCTGACCGTGGTGGGCGCCACCCGCCACCTGTCGCCCGACCGGATGGTGGACACCGCCACCACCGTGCTCGTGCGCGGTGAGAACGGGGGCACCGGCTCGCTGTCGTGCGCCTCGCGGACCACGCTGCCCAACCGGGGGGTGCTGGCCGGGACGAAGGGCAGGCTGGAGATCCCGAACTTCTGGATGGCCACCGACGTGGTGCTGCACCGCGACGGCCACGAGCCGGAGGCCTTCTCCCGGCCCTTCCGCGCCAACGGCTACGAGTACGAGGCCGAGGAGGTCGCGCGGTGCGTGGCCGCCGGTGAGCTGGAGAGCCCCGACATGCCCTGGGCCGAGAGCCTGCGCCTGGCCCGGATCATGGACCAGATCCGTGACGTGGGCGGCCTGGTCTACAGCCCGGCCACGGTCAAGGCCGTGCCCCTGGCATGATCCCGGCCGCTCCCTCCCTCTCCTTCTTGGGAGCGGTCCCACGCCCTGGTTCCCCGGCGCCCGCGGGAAGGTCCCCGGCCTCCCGCGGGCGCCGACGCGCGTGCAGCAGGCGTGCGGCGGTGGCCCGTGCCAGGGCGGGCACGCTCATGCGTACCACCATCAGCACGGCGTCGCGGGGGCCGACCTCGTGGGCGAAGTAGTCGTCGAGAGCGAGGTGGCCGCTGCGGGGCCGGGTGCCGTAGATCCGGCCGTCGAACACGCGGTAGGCGTCGTGGATCAGCAGCGTGTCGGGGTCCAGGTTGGGCCCGTCGCCCAGCCACTCGGCGGCCTCGCCCGCGACGCGCCGGACCCGAGCGGGGAGGGGCCGGAGTTCGTTGGGGAAGACGCGCGCGTCGCCCAGGCTCTGGCGCCACGCGGCGTAGACGGCCGGGTGGCGGGTGCGCAGGACGACGTAGGTGGTCCGCAGCGGGTGGGCGAGGACCTCTCGGGTCAGGAAGTGGATCATCAGGGCGGCGGACAGGCCCGAGCGGCGGTGGGCGGGGACCACGCCCGCCGCGTCCAGGTACACGGCGCGCCGGGAGGCGAAGCGGCGGCGGTGGTAGCCGCCCCAGCCGACGGGGGAGCCGTCGGGGCCCAGGATCAGCGCCAGGGAGGCGACCTGGTCGAAGAACCCGGCGTCGATCCGGGCGCGCCAGTAGGACGAGTGGTCGGCGCCGAAGGCCCGCGCGGCCAGGTCGCGCAGGACGCGGTGCAGGCGTTCCCGGCAGGGCGGGGCCAGGGTCGCGGGGGAGTCCCAGCGGGCGAGGCGGTAGCCGGGGCACAGGTCCCGGACGGTGGGCGGCGCGCTCAGGTCGCGCAGTTCGGGTCCGTGGTCGTGGATGGTCACCTGCACCACTACTTTCACTACTCTCCGGAAAGAAACGACTCCCTAAAGTAGTGGTTTTGGCGTGCGTTCGGGCGAACTCCGCCCTGTCAGAGGCGGGGCGGGCTACGATTACCGCACAGGGAACTCCCACGACGGGTAGGCGGGTATGTGCGCACAGCCGGTACCGGACTGGCTCATCCCCCCGAGCAGGGGATTCAGAGCCGAGGACCTGGACACTCTGCCCGACCTCCCTCCCCACACAGAACTGATCGACGGGAGCCTCGTCCTCGTGAGTCCCCAGATGGGCTTCCACAGCGTTGTGATGGACCTGCTCACCATCGGTCTACGCCACACGGTTCCAGCTCACTACCGTGTGCGCCGTGAGATGACCGTGACGCTCGGACCGCGCCAGCGCCCCGAGCCGGACATCATGGTTGTGGCCACCGAGGCGGTGGACAACCGGCAGAGCACCTTCCTCCCGGATGCGGTGGCGCTTGCGGTCGAGGTGGTGTCGCAGGAGTCCATGGAGCGGGATCGGCACCGTAAGCCCCAGCTCTATGCCCAGGCGGGCATCCCCCACTTCTGGCGGGTGGAGAACAACGACAGCTCGCCCGTGGTGTACGTGTACGAGCTGGACCCGGCCAAGGCCTGTTATGTGCCCACCGGTATCCACCACGACCGGCTCAAGGTCGAGTTCCCCTACCCCGTGGACATCGACCTGACCGAGGTCCACCGACTCTGAACGCGCGGGCTCAGCCCGAGGCCGCCGCGCGGCCGAACCTCTCCGACAGGCGCGACATGTGCCCGCGCAGTTCGGCGGGCTCCTCCACCTCCATCTCCACGTCGAGCATGCCCAGGTAGCAGGCCATGTGGAGCAGCGAGTCCCCGGAGCACACCAGAACGCACGAGCGCTCGTCCACCGGCTCGATCCGCCCGAAGCCCGCCGCCGTGCGCTCGGCCTCCTCCGCCGGGACGAACAGCCTGATCCGCGCCTGCACGGGCCACATGTGCACGTCGATGCGTTCCCGCAGGTAGGCGGCGACCCCCTGCTCGGGCGGGTCGCGCGGGGGCACCCGCGGTCCGGTCGGCGTGAGCGGGCGCATCCGGTCCACCCGGAAGGTGCGCCAGTCGTCGCGTTCGGTGTCCCAGGCCACCAGGTACCAGCGCCGCCCGCGCGAGACCAGCCGGTGGGGCTCCACCACCCGGCGCGAGGCGCTGCCGTCGTGGCGCTCGTAGTCGAAGCGCAGCCGTTCGCTGTCCCGGCAGGTGGCGGCCACCAGCGCGAGCACGTCGGCGTCCACCGTGGGCCCGTCGGAGGGCATGGGGACGGTGAAGGCGCCCAGGGCGTCCACCCGGCGCCGCAGCCGCGAGGGCAGCACCTGCAAGAGCTTGGCCAGGGCGCGCACCGAGGTCTCCTCGATCCCCGACACCCCGCCCTGGGCGGCGGTGCGCAGCCCGACCGCGACCGCCACGGCCTCGTCGTCGTCCAGCAGCAGGGGCGGCAGGGCGGCGCCCGCGCCGAGCTGGTAGCCGCCCCCGGTACCCATGGTGGCCTGGATGGGGTAGCCCAGCTCGCGGAGGCGGTCCACGTCGCGGCGGACGGTGCGCGGACTCACCTGGAGACGGTCGGCGAGTTCGCCGCCCGGCCAGTCCTTGCGGGTCTGGAGCAGGGACAGCAGGCGCAGCAGGCGCGCGGAGGTCGCTCTCATGTCGGCAGTGTGCCAGGAGCGGAGGACGCTTTCGGTCCTCCACTCCTGGCGCCGGCCGGTCGGGCGGGATACTCAGGGCGGGGGAGGGATGCCTCAGCCGGTCACGGCGACCGCCTCCACCTCGACCAGCTGGTCGTCGTAGCCGAGCACGGCCACCCCGAGCAGGGTGCTGGGCGCGTCGTGCCCGCCCATGTGCGCGCGCACCACCTCCCAGGCCGCCACCAGGTCCTCCTGACGGTCGGAGGCGACGTAGACCGTGGTCTTGACGACGTCGGCCAGGTCGGCTCCGGCGTCGTTCAGCGCGGTGCGCAGGTTGCGCATGACCTGCTCGGCCTGGCCCGCGTAGTCGCCGACCGCGACGGTGCGGCCGTCCCCGTCGAGCGGGCAGGCGCCCGCTGTCCACACCACGCGCGCGGGCGCCCGGACCGTGGCGGCGTAGGCGTAGTCCACGGCCTCGGTCAGGGTCTGGCTGCGGATCAGTCGGACGGCGCTCATCGTTCTCCCGGGGGTTTCTGTCGGTCTCCGGCACCCCCGTCAACGACCGCGCGGGGGCCGCGGGTTCCGGTTCTGCCCACGGCAGAGGGCCCGCCTCCCCCGCCCTGAGGGAGGGGGCCGGGACCGAACGGCGTGCCCTCCCGCGCCGATCCGCGCCGCCGACCTCTCAGGACCGGTCGGGGATCAGGACGCTCAGGCAGGTCACGCACGCCTCCAGCTTCTCGAACTCGGAGACGTCCACCGGCAGCACCCGCCACCGGTCGGCGCTCAGCTGGTGGATCGTCTCGTGCGCGGCGGCGCTGACCAGCACGTCGCGTCCGCCCAGGGGCAGCACGTGTGCGCCCCGCTCCTCGGCCGCACGGCGCACGGGAGGCAGCGCGCCGGCCTCCACCAGCTCGGGCAGGCCCACCAGCGTGCCGTCGGGCAGCGCGGTCACCGCCGACTTCAGGTGCGGTGACGCGCCCATACCCACGCGCACGACCTCCCGGCCCAGCGGCTTGAGCAGCTGTTCGAGCTGGGCGGCGCCCTCGGCGTCGGTGCGCCCGCCCACCCCCACGTAGAC
>NZ_QPFC01000305.1:0-3701 GCF_003427465.1 Nocardiopsis sp. TNDT3
TCCCGGCCGAAGCGTTCGAGGGAGGCGAGCGCCTCCGGGGTCATCGCGCCGAACTCGGCGTCGGCCGGGACCTCGTCGTACGGCATGTGTTCGGTGTGCTGCACCGCTCCTCCCCACGGCTTCCGCCCCCGCCCGCCGTCTCGGGCACCGGAGCGGCGTTGCGGCGGGCCCTCACCACCGGCCCGCACTCCTGTTGTCCGTTCCAACCAGAAAACGCCGTCGGATATTCCCGTAAAAGCTCCGCGGGCCCCGCCGGGAAGAGGATCGGAACAGCCCGCCGGATCAGGACGGAACGCCTGTCCAGAGGGGCTTGTCGCGCCCCCGCCAGAAGGTTCGGGAAAAAGCGCCCGACCGCCCCCGGGAACGCAATTCGCACCGCCGATAAAACCCTCCTCCGGGTTTTTCACGGCGCTTCGCAATCCCTTTCCCGTCTTTTCCGGCGCGAGGAGAACCCCGCCCCCGCGCCGCGCCGCCGTCCGGGGTCCGGCGGGCGCGGCGCCGTCGCTCAGTCCGCACGGACCGGGCGCGACCGGAGGGCACGCGGGCGGACGAAGGCGCGGCTGCGGTCCCGGGTGCGCAGGCGGAACGCCGCCCCCGCCACCGCCACCGTGGCCAGGAACCACGCCGGCCCCAGCAGCAGGTACGCGAGCGGCACCGTGTCCTGGAAGCCCGCGGCGACCCCGGTCTGCATGGTGCCGTAGGTGGGCAGGTAGCGCACGACGTCGCTGTCCGAGGACGGGTTGGCCACCGGGTTCTGCAACCCCATGTCGATGATGGACAGCATGACGATGCAGAACATGCCCTCCAGCTCCCCCCGGAGCAGGGCCGCCAGCATCACCCCGATCCCGCCGAAGGCCAGCGCGGACCCCAGCAGGGAGAGCCACAGCATGAACGGCTGTTCGGGGACCCAGTACCAGCAGATCACCGCCACCGCGTAGGCGCAGACCAGCGCCGAGGCCGTGACCAGCGCCGTGAGCTTGGCCGCGAGCAGGTGCAGGCGCGGGTACCCGGCCATCGCCAGCCGCTGGTCGAACCCGAAGGAGCGGTAGGTGACGATGAACATCATGAACCCGACGATCAGCGTGACGGCGTTGACGGCGCCGGAGATCTTGCTGACGTGGTTGCCGTGCACGGTGACGGCCTCCCCGGTGGCGCGCAGGAGGAACCGCACGTCGGCGTCGGCGATCACCAGGTAGACCAGGGTGATCCAGACGGGGATGAAGAGCACCACCAGGACCAGCGCCAGCCGGTTGCGCAGGTGCTCCAGCAGGGCCATGCGGGTGGCGGTGGCGTAACGGGTCCAGGCGCGGCGCATCACCGGCCCTCCGCCGCCGCGGGGGCCGAGGGCGCCGACGAGGACGCCCCCTCCACCAGACGCCCGCCCTCCAGCCGCCACAGGCGGTCGAAGCGCACCGTGTCGAAGGCGATGTGCGAGACCACCAGCACGGAGCGGCCCCGGTCCCGCAGGTCGGCCGCCAGCCGCCAGAACCGCTCGTAGGTGTCCCAGTCGAACCCCTGGTAGGGCTCGTCCAGGAGCAGCAGGTGCGGGTCGTGCATCAGCGCGAGGGTGAGGTTGAGCTTCTGGCGGGTGCCGCCGCTGAGCGTGGAGACCCGGTGGTGGAGGTACTCGGCGAACCCGAGGACGTCGAGGAGTTCGCGGGCGCGGGACAGGTCGGGCAGGTCGTGCGCGACCTGGAAGAGGCGCAGGTGCTGGGAGACGGTGAAGGCCGGGTTCAGCACCGTGTGCTGGGGGCAGTAGCCCAGGCTGCCGGGGTGCTCGACGGTGCCGCGGTCGGGGGCGAGGACGCCCGAGAGGATGCGCAGCAGGGTGGACTTGCCGGAGCCGTTCTCCCCGACCAGTCCGGCCAGGCAGGCCTCGGGGAGTTCGAGTTCGGCGCCGCGCAGCACGTGGTGGCGGCCGTAGGACTTGTGGACGCCGCGGACCCGCAGCGCCGGTGTGGGGGTGGGTGCGTGTGACATCGGTCTGCTCACTCGTGAGGGAGGGGGAAGGGGGTCGCCGCTACTACTCGCGTTCCCTGCGGGCGGCGTAGGCGCCGAGGGCGCCCATCATGACGGAGGCCCAGGTGCAGGGCACGAGGTCCCGCAGGGGCTTCCACGTCCGCTCGACCAGGTCCCGGGCCTCCCCGGTGCAGGCGGCGACCGCGCCGCACTCCTCCAGGGACGCCGCGGCGGCGGCCACGGTCGCCTCGTCGGCGTCGCCGTCGCGCACCGCGTACCAGAGCTCGCGCACCCGGCGGGGCGGCAGCAGGGCCACAGCGTGGGCCAGCGGCATCGTGACCTTGCCCGCGCGCAGGTCCTCGGCGGTGTGCTTGGTCGCCGAGCGCCCGCCGCCCTCGGCGGGCGCGGTGAGGCCGCGCAGGTCCATGACGTCGTCGGAGATCTGGTAGGCCAGCCCCACGGCGTCGAAGTACTCGCCCAGCGCCCGGAACTGCTCCTCCCGGGCGCCGGCCACGAGCGCGCCGATCTCGGCCAGCCCCCGCACGGGCGCCGCGGTCTTGAGCCAGTGGCCCGAGCGCACCCGCCGCAGGAGCGCCTCGGCGTCGCCCGTCTCCACGGCCTCGTCCATCGCGGCCCGGTGGCCCGCGATGTCGATCGCCTGTCCGCCGTGTCCGGCCCGCAGCACCCGTAGGTAGACCTGGTAGACGCGCAGCCTCAGGGCCGCGTCGTCGGGCAGGACCCGGTTCAGGACGCGGTCCAGCGCGAAGTAGGCCGCCGTGCCCGCGTTGACGGCGACCGCCTCGCCGAAGACGACGTGGGCCGCGGGTCGGCCCCGCCGCAGCGGTGAGCGGTCCTCGACGTCGTCGACGATGAGGCTGCCGGTGTGCAGGAGCTCGGCGGCTGCCACCAGGGGCCGGTAGGGCTCGCTGTCGACGCCGAACAGCTCGATGGCCGCCATCGAGACGTAGGAGCGCCAGCTCCTGCCCAGGCCCGCGGTGGTGTGCCGGACCGGGCCCACGAGCGACGCGTGCAGGTCCTCCAGCACCGCGCCGTCGAGACGTTCGGGCCGGTGCTCGGTCCCGGCCAGCTCCGTCAGGGAGCGCGCGTCCGGCTCCGCCGGGTAGAGGCGGTCGATCTCCTGGCGGGTGACCGCGCGGACGCGGGTGACGTGGCGCTCGAAGTCCTCGATCCGGTTGTCGGGGAAGACCTCCCACAGTCCGTGGCCGCGGACCGGGCGGCCGCCCATCGTGCCCTCGGCGTCGGCGTGGGCCTCCAGCCTCCCGGAGGGGGCGGTGACCGAGACCGCCTCCTGGCGCGGGAACCACGCCGTGGTCCGGAGCCGCAGGTCCAGGAGCGGGACCTCCACGTCGCAGGCCGTGGGATAGGTGTTGAGGGTGGTCAGGGACGTCCAGGGGCGCAGGCCGAGCAGGGTCGCGGGCGCCTCGACGCGCTCCCCGTCCGGGGAGGACAGCACGGCCGTCGCCCCGCACGCGGCCGGGGTCCCGTCCGGGGCGTCGGCCCCGCCGGTGCGGTGGACGGCCAGCTCCCATCCGTTGTCCAGGCGGACGCGGGCACGGGACCAGGAGGCGTCGCGGCCGTCCCGCGCGGGGAGGATGTCCCCGCCGAACGCGCGCTCGTGCCAGCCCCGGCCCGTGACCCGCGCGGATCGGCCCCGGAAGTGGAGGACCCCCGCGGCCTCCAGGCTCGCGGCCTCCAGGACGGGGGCCTCCAGGACGGGGGCC
>NZ_QPFC01000306.1:0-1819 GCF_003427465.1 Nocardiopsis sp. TNDT3
GTCCGGCGGGAGCCTCGGCGCCCGCCGGACAGACCTTCGCCTCTCCCGCCGGGGACCCCGCCGCCTCCGCGGAACCCGTTCCCGCCGAGGAGACCCCCGTCACCGACTGGCAGCGGCTGCACCCGCTCAGCGTGTGGGCCAGCGCCGTCGTCGTCGGGCTGTTCCTCGTCCCGAGCGCGATCGTGGTCGCCGTCGTGCTGGTGGTGGCCGGACAGTCCCTGTGGGCCCTGCTCCCGGTCCCCGCCGCACTGGCGTTCACCGCGCTCATGACCTACCTCGACCTGCTGCGCCTGCGCGCGACCCGTTACCGGGTCACCGACGAGCGCATGGAGATGCGTTCGGGCATCGTCGCCAAGTCCTACCGGTCCATCCCGCGCGAGCGCGTGCGCAGCGTCGACGTGGCGGCGCCGATCTACGTACGGATCTTCGGACTGTGCTCGGTCACGGTCGGCACCGGTGAGCAGGTCGGGGCCGGGGCCGACCAGCTCCAGCTGCTCTACGTCACCGCGGAGCAGGGCGAGTGGCTGCGCCGCGACCTGCTGCGCCGGGGCGCGCCCGCCGGCGCCGTGTCCGGTGCAGGTGAGGCCGCCGAGGATGGCGCGGGCGAGGAAGGCGAGACCGAACTGGCCCGCCTCGACCGCCGCTGGTTCGCCTACGCCCCCGCGACCACCGCGACCCTGGGCGTGGGCCTGGGCGCCATCGCCGGTCTGCTGGGCCTGAACGCCCAGACCGGCGGCGTGGGGTGGGACTGGCTCTCCGAGCGGGCCAACCTGCCCAGCGTGGAGGAGATGTCCTCGTTCGTGATGGGGCAGATCCTGATCGTGGTGCCCCTGACACTGCTGGGTCTGCTGGTGTCCGGTGTGGTGGTCCTGACCGCCGTCGCCGTGGAGACCTGGTGGAACTACCGCCTCACCCGGGAGGCCAACGGGACCGTGCGGCTGCGCCGCGGCCTGCTGACCAGCGTGTCGCTGTCGGTGGAGGGGCGCCGCCTCAACGGGGTGACCCTGCACGAGCCGTACGTGCTGCGGCTGTCGGGCGGGGCGGACGTGCGCGCGGTGGCCACCGGGCTGGCCGCGGCCGACGACCAGAAGACCAGCGCCAGGAGCCGCCTGTCCCCGGCCATGCCGCGGGAGCGGGCCCGGAGGCTGGCCGCCGACCTGATGGGCACGCCGGACTCGCCCCTGGACGTGGCGCTGGCCGTGCACCCCCGGGCCGCGCTGCGCCGCCGCTTCACGCGGGCCGCCGTGGTCGCCGTGCTGGGCGCGGTGCTCTCCGGCGCCCTGGCCTGGCTGCACACGCTGATCGCCGAGGCCTGGTGGGACGTGGTGCACGAGGTGGAGCGGGAGATCATCCCGGTGCCGCTGGCCACGAGCGCGGTGGAGGTCACGCCGAGCTGGGCCTGGGCGGTGCTGGCGGTGGCGATCGCGGCGGCGGCGTTCTGGTACGCCGTGGGCTCCTACCGGGGGCTGGGCCACGGGCTGCACCCGCGCTACCTGGTGGTGCGCAAGGGGATGGCGGTGCGCGACACGGTGACCCTGGAGCGGTCGGCGGTGATCGGCTGGCGGATCAACCGCTCGCCGTTCCAGCGCAGGCTGGGCCTGGCCGACGTGGCCGCCACGACGGCGGCGGGGCAGGGGATGTACGCGGCCAGGGACGTGGGGCTGGGGCAGGGCCTGGCCTGGGCGGACGAGGCCGTCCCCGAACTGCTGGCGCCCTTCCTGGTGCGCGACGGGCAGGATGACGACGGCGGACGGGGCGCCGGGGGCGGGGCGTCCCGTCCCTGAGACGGGGGCTTCGCGCGGGCCGCGGTCCCGGTCCC
>NZ_QPFC01000029.1:0-14063 GCF_003427465.1 Nocardiopsis sp. TNDT3
GGACCCGCCCGGCCCCTAACCGCATCAGCAGTGCGGCGCCCTCCCCGGCACCGCCTCCACCGGTCACGGGGGCGCGGCGGGGCCTTCGTTTTGCGCAACCGTCCGTGGTGTCTGTAGGCTTGTCCCAGCCAGGAGGATTCGCCTAGTCAGGTCTATGGCGCCGCACTGCTAATGCGGTTTGGGTTTACGCCCATCCGGGGTTCAAATCCCCGATCCTCCGCCTCTGACCTGGGGCTTCTCGCATCACGGAAGTGAGAGAAGCCCCAGGTCGCTTCATGTTCAGGGGGTAGTTGGCACAGGATCCGTGCCAGCCACGCACGCTGGCCACCCACGGCTCGCCACCTTGGCCACTGACCTGCGAGGATGGCTCCGCAGGCAGCTTGGGACCGAGAGGCGTCGCCAAAGGCATGCGGTGCCGTCAGCTCTCCAGGGCCTCATTTCGGGTCGAATCCGGGCCTTCTACATCAGACGAGAGCAGATCCTGTCACTTTGAGTGAGCGCTTTTCGGTCTCTGCACACGAAGACTCTTGGCACTTCAAGCACCCGACCACGTGGCGCGGAACAACCTTGTGATCGATCGAGGTGTTCTACCGTCTCCAAGGCCACGCAAAGGGCGGACATGTGGTTCCACCACGCCATGACCTGCGATAACGTCCAGTACCTGGTGCGGCCCTTGACGGGTGTGCAGACTACGGTCGACACCGAAGGGCATGGCTGAGAACGCCTGCGCCAATACCGCCCAGGCGTAAGTTGCTGACCGTGTAGCCCGGCCTGGAACGTCGAGCGGCTGGGCCGGCGCCGAGGCAGATCGAGAGGGCTATGACTGGTTGGTCAGGCGTCTCGACTGCACACTGATAGTTACTTCGGGCTCGACAGAGGAGGTTGGCCCTCAGCCCTTGAGGGAAGAGCCCGGCCGAGCGTCAGGCTGCGCGGCGAGGAATAAAACTGATTACCGCTTCAGCAGCCATCTCATCGTGCTTAGGCATTACATGAACGTAGGTGTCGGCGGTGTACTTGTAGTTCCGGTGCCCAAGCGTTTCCGAGATCACCTTCATTTCGGTTCCGGCAGCAAGGGAAAGGCTCGCCGCGCAGTGCCGAAGGTCATGGATTCTGATCGGGGGCAATCCTGCTTCTTGGGCCAGATCCCCTAGCTTCTTCCAGAGCTGTTGGCGAGTGATTTTCTTTCCGTCCTTGCGAGTGAAAACATGCTCCGTTCCCGTCCACTGCCTTCCGGACATTTCATGCTCGCGCTTTTGAGCTTGGCGCCATTTCTTCAGTAGTTCAACGTTCGGTTCACCCAAACTGATGGTGCGCTGACTGCGCGGAGTTTTGGTTCCGTGGATGGCGACCTTTCCCGAGCCTTCCAGGACCATGTCGTTCCATTTGAGGTTGAGTATCTCCTGGCATCGGGGTCCGCGGGTCAGCGCTAGATGGAACAGGGAGATGTCTCGGTCTTCTGTTTGTGCGATCTGGTCAAGGAAACGTCCTGCCTGTTCCTCGGTCCAGGTCATAACAGCGGAAGGCTTTTTTCCGGTACGGTGCCAGAAGTTGATGTTCTCCGGGGTCCATACCAGAGCGCGTTGGTAGGACAGCCGCGGCAGGGACACGAATCGGGCGGGGTTGTGGTTAAGGAGTCCGGTCTTGCAGGCTTGGGTCAGAGCAGACCTGATGACCGCGTGCACCTTGTGGATGCGCCCCGGGCTGGATGGGCTCCAGACCACCTTGGCTGTGGTTTTTCCCCGTGCCGCTTGAAGGCGCCGCCTGAGCTTGCGCTCGTAGGGATCCAGCTCGGCGTTGGGCTTGGTGCCCATGGCCGTGTAGAGGTGGTTGAGGTGGTGGCAGGTGAGGTCGGTGAGTTTGATCTTTCCGAGGGCTGGTGCGATGAACAGGCGCCAAACGGTCTCGTAGTCCTTGTAGGTACTGACCGTCCAGCCGGGTTTGCGGAGCTCCAGCCATCCCTGAACGTGCTCGGAGACGGTCTGGTAGGGCACGTGGGGTACCAGTCCGATCCTGGTCCGGGCGATAGCGGCTGTGACCGCTGCTCGGGCCTGCTTTTGGGTGTCGAAGGGGCCCAGCCGTCCCTGGCAGCGCTCTCCCTTTTCTATGGGCTGGCTATAGCGTGCGTACCACTTGCCGTGTGCGGGGTTGGCCCACTTGGGGCACTGGCCCTGCCGGTAGGGGCGCTTTGTGTCGGGGTTCCTGCACCAGCAGAGACGTTTGACGCTACCGCGCACTTGGTGTCCTCCGTTTTCGTGTGTGGGCGTTGGGTTGCCGCTTCGGTGGCGATTATGGCAGACGCGGTATGTGCGGGTATGTGCTCCGCGTCGGGTGCGCTCGACGCTTCGCTGTGTGCTCGCCGTCGGGTCGTTGGACTCTGAGCCGGTGGAGCCGGGGATGTCTGCCTCCCCTGAGGGAGTCGGGCTTCAAGGGTGGGGCGCCATCCAGGAAATCGTTTTCACTCTGGGGTACATTTCAGGCCAATTGCAACAAAGGGGGCTGCTTTTAAGATTGCCGCAGAGGAATGTTGCATTGCTTGAATGGGGGGAATAATAGGACCGGCACATCACTCCCCTTTGCTGGAGGTTGCACCATCAACGGGAGCTTTTTTCGAACGTGTTTTTGCCGGAACCCGCAGACGAAGAAGCCCTATCGGAAAGGGGAGTGTCCGAAGTCCAAGCGGCCCGGGCATGCCCAGTGGTATGGGCGCTACAGCGCACCCAGCCTGGACGGCAAGCGCAACCAGCCCAGGGTGGGGCCCTTCCGTACCCGCGCCGAGGCCGAGGCAGCGGTTCGGTCCGAGATCCTGCGTACCAGCCTGGGCGGCCTCCCCTGCGCCTACAAGGTCACCGTGGCCGAGTACTTCCAGGACTGGCTGGTCCGCAACAAGCCCAGGATGGTCAAGACCTCGTTCGAGGACTACGAACGCATCATCAACCACCTGCTCATCCCGGCACTGGGCGAGCTGAAGCTCGTCAAGGTGCTGCCCCCGCACCTGCAGGCCCTCTATCTGGTCCTGGGCGCTCAGAACATAGTGGCCAACGACCTGGTCCCCGCCATCACCGAACGTTTGGCTCCGACCAGGATCCACCGCGGCGCACGCAGGCTCCGGGGCACTTGGCAGTACCCCTTGAGCGCCAAACGCATCCACAAGGTGAACGCGGTCATCAGCTCGGTGCTGACGGACGCGTGCGAGAAGGGGGTGATCGTCAACAACCCGGCCACCTACACCGGTTTGCCGCCGGTGGTGAAGGAGCGGCCGATGGTGTGGACCCAGGCGCGGGTCGATGCCTGGCGAGAGACCGGACACAAGCCGGCCAAGGTCATGGTGTGGACCACCGAGCAGTGCGTGGCCTTCTTGCGTCACCTGGCGGAGGAGGGTGAGCGCTACTTCGCGTTGTATCAGCTGGCGATGAGCCGCGGCCCTCGGTGTGGTGAGCTGTTGGGGCTGCGGTGGCCCGACGTCGACCTCAACGCGCCGGGTTCTGTGACCATCCAAGGCACGAAGACCGAGCGCAGCCGCCGCACCATTCATCTGGGGCAGGCCAACGTCGTGGCCCTGCGCCATTGGCGCCATGTCCAACAGCGCGAGCGTGAGCAGAGCGGTGTGCTGTGGACGCACAGTGGGTTGGTCTTCACTGATCCGTGGGGCAAGCGGGTCAGCCGCTACACCCTGCGGGAGCGCTTCCTGCACCTGGCGGACGAGGCTGGTCTGCCGCCGATCCGGTTCCATGACCTTCGGCACTGCGCCGCGAGTCTCACTCTGGCCACGGGTGCGCAAATGAAGATCATCTCCGAGACGCTGGGGCACAGCAGCTATGCCTTCACCGCTGACGTCTACACGAACGTGATGCCCTACGACGACCATCAGGCCGCGGAAGCAGTCTGTACTCTCCTGGGCCGTGAACCTGCCTGAACTCCTCCCCTAGCGATACGTGGCGGGCGGGGCGGCCCGTACCAGGATGAGGCGTGGCGTACGTGGGCGCGCCGCCTCGGCCGCAGGGGGTTGCGCCCTTCATCGCCGCTTGTGCCGTGGGATTGTCGAACCTGGCTCTGGTACTGGATTCGGGTGTGGTGGTTGTGTCCGTGTCCGGCCCGCCTGAGGGCTTTCGGTAGGGGGTTCAGTCGAGGCAGGAGACCCGCTCTGCCAAGGCGAGGCCAGCCGGGACGGAATCCAGGTCGGCTACGAGGGATCGCAGTCGTTGTCGTGTGGTGGCTCGTAGCGACCCCGTGGGGACAGCGTCCAGCACGCTTTCGCCCAACGAAGCCGCGTCGTGTCCGTGATGCTGAGCGGCCAGGGCTCGTGCGTGCACGGTCACGGCTGCGGCCCATCCGGGCGAGCCTGAGCGTTTGAGGGCCGCTGAGGTTTGAGCGTGCTCCACTGCCCTGGTCGGGTTCAGTGCCAGGAATGCTTCGGCCAGGTGCAGCTCGAACTCGGCCCGGTCGAACCCGAACCGGCCGGGCACATCCTCTGCACGGTCCATTTCGCGCTGGGCCTGGGCGATGTGCGCGAGGAGCTCATCGGTGTGGCCGAGGGCGGCCAGGGGGCGCAGCCGGCACCAGGCGTTGATCTGCGCTGAGCGCAGCGGTGTGCTCGCCACCTGTGCGGCTTGCTCGGCCAGTTCGAGGGCTTGGGTCGGGCGGTGTTGGGCCATGACGACCATGGATTGGGCGCCCAGGGCCCAGGTGGTCAGGGCGGTGTCGCCCACGTGCTCGCCCATGCGAGCGGCGGTGCCCAGGTGGATCAGGGCTCCGGTGGGGTCCTGGGTGTGGTGGGCGAGGTTGCCCAGCAGGGCCGACATCCATCCCAGCACGCGTTGGATGTCGGTGTCGGTGCTGCCCATCAGCAGGGCTCGACAGCGGGAGACCTCGGCCGCCAGTACCCGTGGTGGAAAGTCGCTGTAGCGCTGCTCGTAGAAGTGCAGTGCGTGTTGGGCGAGGTCCCCGGTGCTGTCCTGGCCGTGCAGGGCGATGCTGTCGGCGATGGCCGTCAGCTCGGGGTACTCGGGGGGCATGTGGTGCTCCTGTCGCGGCTGCGGTATGGGGTGACCGTACCAACCGCGGCCTTGTCTGGGCAGAGCAACACCCAACCGTGTTGTGGGGACGCCGTACACGCGTGCCAGGTCATGGAGGTAGTCAAGGCCGGGGCGTGCTTGGCCGTGTTCCCAGCGGCACAGCATGGCGGTGGTCAGCCCTGGTGGGGCGAGTCCGTCGTTGAGGTAGAGGTCGCAGATGGCCTCAACCACGTGGCGGCGTGACCACCCGTAGGCCAGCCGCCAGGCCTCCAAGGGGGTGATGGGCAGGTGGCGGGTGATCTGGTCGGTGATGGCGGGGATGGTGGCGCCGTGTCTTTGCTGGTCGGCGCGGATGCGTGAGGCCTCGCGGGCGAGCTGGGCGCGCGTGGCGCGGCTGACCTTCACCTCGAAACTCCTGCAGGTCGGGTCAAGGACCTTACCCGTCCAGGGCTCGGCGCAAGATTGCCTCGTGGGTCAATGTCGCCTTGCCAGGCGCGCATTGATTGGCTCAGCAGGGCGATCGTTTCCTGGGATCAGGGCCCCACGGATGCGCCGCGGGGCGCACGACGCAAGAGGTGACCCATGACCGCATCTGTTGAGACCGTGGCCGCGCTGTCCACGGCCCGTGACCCCCGCACGTTCGTTGCCCCTGGGGTGTGGGAGCGCCAGGTCCTGCTGCTCACTCGTGACTACCCCTGGGACACGGTGATGGCCCAGCGGTGCTTCGGTCAGGCCGTGGCGTACCTGATCACCGCGATGGAGAAGTGGGGGCAGGGCTTGCAGATCGGCTGCGGTCCGCTGGTGGACATCGCCGTGCACGGGTTCATCCTGGACACGGTGAACTACCGCGAGTTCTGCGCTACCCACTTCCAGGGCCGGTTCCTGGAGCACGTGCCCGAGATCGCGTTCAAGTACGACGGAACGGTGGAGCGTACCGCCCGCGTGATCGAGGCGAACGGGTTCGCGATCGACTGGCCGCTGTGGGACCGGGACGCGGCCAAGTGCTCACCGTGCCACCCGGGAAGCAACTGCCACTAGCTCCCCGACCCCAGCCGGGGCTGCCACACCACAGGTGAGTCTTCACGGTCGGTGTGGTGGCCCTGCACGTGTTCCCCTGCGCTTGGGAGCCCGGCCGCGCTAGCGTGAGCCGGGTCCTTCTCACCCAGACCGCAGGGGACCTATCCCATGGCCAACCCGACCTCCACCGTGCCCGAGTACTGGGACCGCTACGCCAGCGGCGTCACCGCTGACACCGCCCTGGACGGGGCCTTCGGGTGGACGCAGTGGGACGACCACGGGCCTGGGAGCGAACTGCTCCAGGGCCCGGCCACGGCGTTGGAGCTGGGGTGTGGTCGTGGGGTCGAGGTCGCCGCGCTGGTTCGTGCCGGGGTCAAGGCCGAAGGCATCGACATCTCACCCGTCCAAGTTGAGCAGGCACGCGAGCGGTGGGAACCCTTGGGGGCTCTCTTCCACCAGGGCGATGTGTGCGACTTCCTGGCCGGCACCGAGCAGCAGTGGGAAGCGATCTACTCGGTGTGGGGCGCGGTGTGGTTCACCGACCCTGGTGTGCTACTGCCGATGGTCCATGACCGGCTGGTGCCGGGCGGCCGGTTGGTGTTCTCCCACGCCGAACCGGTGCCGGGCTCACAGGGGCCGCAGGGCATGTACGGGGGCGGGTTCCGCGGGCGGCGGGTATGGCTGCACCAGTGGGCCGCCCAGCCCCACGAATGGCAGGAGCTTCTCCGCTCCGCGGGCTTTGAGCACGCGCGAGTGTGGGTGGAGCCCGCTCCCGAGGCAGACCATGTCGGCACCCTCATCGCCGTGGCGCACAAGAGCCTCTAACGCGTGGTGCGCGATAGCGGGCCAGGCGTAAAGACCTCGCCTGCCCCGCGCTTTGTGCGATGTCCGCAGTGCGGTCACGGACCACAACAGTGGTGGCCCGAGGGGTGGCCGGAAGGTTCTCGCGCCAGCGGGCAACGACCACCAGGCCGCAAAGACGACTCTGGTGGGCAGCAAGCCCGCCTGAGCGCCCAACCCGTGGCCCCTGGGGCCTGCTTGTTCACCGTTGCAGCCGTATCTGCCACCGCATAAAATTGCCGTGCTGGGCCTCGTGGAGGCTCAGAAGTAGAGCCAGGCGGCCCGGGGCAGACCGGGAACCTGGCTCGGCGTCTGTCTGGGCCCTGTGTCACCAGCTGGTGTCGACGTCGATCTCATAGATCCGTTCAGCCAGGATGCAGCGATAGGTGTGTTCCCCTTCCCTGCTGGCCCGGACGGCTCCAGCCAGGACGTCAGCCATCCACAACAACGGCTCCTGGGCACCGGGGATGTGCTCAATGGCGAACCGTGTGCCCTTGGGCAGGGCGTAGCGGGCTGTGATGACGGTGTGGACGTCACGCTTGTTCAAGGCCGGGGTGCGAGCCTCCATGACCAGGGTCCGCACACCGTACCCGTGGAGCTCGGGGACCAGGTGCTCCAAGCAACGGGAACGGGCGCGTTCCTGGCGGCGGGGCGGGACCGGGGCCCCGACCGCGACGATGTGCATGCCCTCGATAGCGGCGACGGCGCTGCAGGCGTGCTTGCGCTCAAGGGCTTCCATCTGGGTCCAGTGGGTCTTGCCGACGCTGCGGGCGCCACGCAGGTCAAGCATGGCCTGGCGTGCCTCTTCCAGGCGGAGGGGGTCGACCACGGCGGTGGCCACCACGTAGTACCCGTGGTGGTCGTGTTCGAGGAAGGACTCGTCGGCGTAGGCGACCCAAGGCTGCATGGCCCTAGAGTCGCAGCCTTCCCCGTTGTGCGGCCGGATTAGTTTTCTCCTGTGGATAACTCGGGCTAACACACGCTCTGTCAGGTCTCGCAAGGTTCCTCATTGCTGCGCGGCTCGCTCTCCTCCGCAGCTGTGCGTGCGAAGTGCAACCAGAAACGGCGCCAGCAGTGACGCCTGCAGCGGGACCGGATAGCGTTTGCGGTTCAGGCGTGACGCAGAGCCCGTACTCGGTGAAGGACCCCCGTGAACATCCCCGACATCGACTTCAAGCGCATCCGCTCGCTCGGCCCGGGCGGGCAGCGCGACGGGTACGAGCAGTTCATCTGCCAGCAGGTCGCTCAGGAGCCCCCAGAGTCCGGTGCGACGTTCGTGTCCCTCCACGGGGCCGGCGGAGACGGCGGCGTCGAATGCTACTGGACCCTCGCGGACAACACCGAGCACGGCTGGCAGGCCAAGTACTGGACAACCCACGACGCCGTGGACAAGGCCCAGCTCGACAAGTCCGTCAAGGCAGCACTAGACCAACACCCGAAGCTGACCACGTACACGATCGCGATCCCCACCGACCCGACCGGGCCAACCGGTGGCCGCAGAAAGTCTCTCCTGGAGAAGATCAACGACCCCGGCGGCTGGCTCGAAGGCTGGCGGAAGATGGCCGACGAGCGCAACATGACAGTCGAGTTCGACTTCGAGTGGGAGACGAACATCGTCACGCGCCTGAACCGGCTCGATGCCTCCGGTACCCAGCGCCGGTACTGGTTCGATGTCGATGTTTTGAGCGGCCAGTGGTGGAAGGACCGGAGGCAGGAAGCGGTCGACGCGGCCCGCCCGCGATATATGCCGGAGCTCAACGTCGAGGTGCCCGCGGCCCGATCCATCGCTGCGCTCTGCTCTGACGACGAGTGGTGGCAGGTCGTTCTCGAGCAGGTCGACCAAGTCTCCAAGGTCGCTGAACAGCTCCGGTACGCGAAAAAAGAAGTGCTGGCCGCTGACCTGGACGTGGCACGCGCCGCAGCGTCCACAGCCACGAACGCGCTCAGCGCGTGGCACACCTCCCGTGGCGCCGACGGGCTCGATGACCTTGCTCAGGCGCTTGACGCGGCTTCGACCACCATCCGAGCGCAGGAAACCCTGGAGGTCGAAGCCATGGATGCCCGGCACGGGAACTGGGACAGCCAAGGCTGGCGGCAGTTCCAGCGCGAGTACATGGTTCGATTCCCTGCCGCAGCCGTTGACGCGCTCCGGAAACTCGGGGAAAAGCTCGCCGAAGCAACTGAGCTCCTCATCAGCCCCGTCGGCAGGCTTACTGACGCTCAAATTGCCCTCATGACAGGCCCAGCGGGCATCGGCAAGACCTACCTCGCCATCGACGCCGTCGTCCGCCGCTTGGCCAAAGGCCGGCCCAGCGTCATGATGCACGGCCGGTGGTTCAACGACCACGAACCGCTCGCCCATCTGCGCGACGTTCTCCAGATGCCATCTGACCTGACCAGTGAGGAGACCATCGCACTCCTCAACGAGAGCGCCCGCGCCGTCGGAGCCCCGGCGCTGCTCGTCATCGACGCTCTCAACGACACCCGTCCACGCTCCCTGTGGCGCGACAATCTCGACCGGCTCATCAGCATCCTCGGCAGGTATCCGCACGTCCGGCTGCTGCTGACCGCCCGTACCCACTACGTCGCCCAGGTCCTTCCGCCCGGCCTCACCCTCCCACGCTTCGAGCACACCGGGTTCGAGAACGTGGAGTTCGAAGCAGTCAGCGAATACGCCGCGTTCTACTCCCTCGAGCCGCCGACGTCGCCACCCATCCATGGCGAGTTCGACAACCCGTTGTACCTGCGCCTGGTATGCGAAGCGTTCCAGGCCAACAGCCGCCTCTCGCTCGATCAGGCCAGCATGGGCCTCAACGAGCTCACCAAGATGGTCCTCGACAACGCGAACACCATCATCAGCGACCGCATCGACGCCTCCCCCTCCGATCAGGTCGTTCACCGGGCCATGCATATCCTCGCCTCTACCATCGCTAATCGGGGAGGGAAGCCGCTCGCCCGCCCTGATGCGCAAACTGTGCTGACCTCGATCTGGTCAGACGTCAGCGCCGAGAAGTCGCTCCTGGACGCACTCATCGCGCAGGGACTCCTCGAAGAGGACGTCATCCCCGATGGCAGCCCATACGGCGCCAACATCATCGCCATCACGTTCGAACGTATCGGCCACCACCTCATCGTGTCCGACGCACTCAAGGACGTGACCGACTCAACCGGCGTCCGCGACCGATTCGCGGGACGGCTCGGGCACCTCATCGGGATCGGCGACACCATCGACGTCGGCATCCTCGAAGCGACCTCCGTGGTCGTTGCCGAACGCTTCGGGCTCGAACTAACCGAGTTCCGCACCGAGATCGGTGATGGCGACGCCCTCGCTGCCGCTGTCATCGCCGGCACCGGCTGGCGCTCAACGTCCTCCCTCACCGACGAAACCGGCGACATCATCATTGACGCGCTTCATCGCCGGTCTACCTTCGACGCCAGCCTGAACATACTGTTTCGGCTCACAGCCCGCCCCGACCACCCGCTGAACGCCGATTTTCTCCACAGGTTCCTCACGCGGTTCGAGATGGGCGGCCGTGACCAGTTCCTCCCGGGGTGGCTGCACATCACCCACGGCACCGGTGGCGCCGTCGACCGCCTCATCCGGTGGGCGCGCGAGAAGTCCTTGGACCAAGTCGGTGAGGACACCACCCGTCTGTGGATCACCGCGCTGCTATGGACTACCAGCGCCACCGACCGCCGCGTCCGTGAACCTGCCACGATCGCCGCTGCACGACTCCTCGCCCGCCACCCCGGCCAAGCGGCTGGGCTCCTGGAACGGTTCACCGTCGTGAACGACGAGTGGGTTGTCGAACGGGCCCTTGAGGTCGCCTACTCCACACTGTTGATGAACGGCAGTACCGCGGACTGGACGGCTGCGTCTGAGGTCGTGTGGAACAGTTTCTTCGCCAGCTCCGCAGACCTCACCCCGAACGTCGCCGTCCGGGATGTGGCCAGGAGCATCCTTGAAGCCGCAGCCGACCGTTCAGCTCTGCCTGCGGGTGTAACGGTCAATCAATTCCGGCCGCCGTACATCAGCGCTTGGCCGCTGGTCTGGCCCACCAAAGACGACATCACACCGTACGAGAGCACCGACTACCCCAAGCTCGTACACTCCGCTACCGACGACGACTTCTACCAGTACAAGCTCGAGTACGATCTGCGGGACCGGCCCGGCGTTGACGTCCCGGCCGCAGCGCGATGGGTCGTCGCCGAAGTCATTCGCCTCGGGTACCGCACGGAATGGCACGCACCGTTCGATGGGTACGTCATGGGCGAGTACGGTGGCGGCCGCAGCAAGCCCACGTGGATTGAGCGCATCGGCAAGAAGTACCAGTGGATCGCCCTCAACCGGCTCATCGGTCACGTCTCAGACCACGCCCCTAAGACCCCTAGCGCCTGGGACCCGCCGCCCCCTTCAGTTCCCGGTCCTGCCACCACCCTCTCCCGCCAGATCGACCCGACCATCATCGAGTTCGAACCCGCCAACAACAAGCCCCGACTCTGGGTGCCGACCTACAACTGGGCAGGAACCGCCGACAAAACCGACGCCCAGTGGGTAGCCGACGACACCGACCTGCCCACCATCAACGTCACCGATGCCGAGCACGACAACCACCCATTCATCGTGTTGTCTGGCTACTATGACTGGAAAGACACTACCGACAATTCCGATCACACCCGCGGAATTTGGACTCACCTCTACTCCCACCTCGTCAACACCACCGACCTGGCGGCAGCCCTGGCCGAACTCGAAGGATTCGACCTCCTCGGCCACGCCATCTCCAACTCCCCACGCACCCACGACGGATACGTCGGCGAGTTCCCCTACGGTCACCACCATGGCGCAACCATGCACGTCGTTAGCCATGAGTGGCACGAACCGCTCAGCGTGACCACCCAGCCTGCCTCCTGGGACATCCTCGGCGAGTACGAGTACGCCCCCGGAGACCACGAGACCATCTCCCTTGACGCACCCGCCCCCACGTTCTTTGGCCCTGCTCCCGGCACCCTGCGCTGGAACGGCCGCAACGGCTGGACTGACACCACCGGCAAACTCATCGCCGTCCTCCGGCACACCGTCAACGTTGGTCAGAACGAACTCCTCATTGACGCCGACTGGCTCCAGCAGTGGCTCATCACCGAACAGAAGTCCCTCATCTGGATCGAGAACACCGGCAAGGACGTCTACCGCAGTATGAGCTGGGGTCATAGCCACCCTGGGCGGCTCTCCCGCTCCCAGGTACACGCCTGGACTCCCGGCTCCGACACTCAGCTCTCCGCGCCGGGTTGGAATCGCGTCCCCGCACGCAATGAGTGAAGGTCTGCAAAGGCAAAGGAGGTCGAGGCCGACAGGTTCGCATATCCGAGTAGCGCCCATTCAAGACCGATTCCCGCTGGATCATCACCGAAAGTCGCCAACTGAGACATAACAGGCCCAGGTCCCACTGTTTGTGCGGGTCAATCTTGTTGGGCGGTGTGATCACCGCGGCGTCATCCGCTCAGGCTGGGGCGTCGTCGCCGGGTTCTTGCTGGATCAACGCGAGCAGCACCCGGGAATGAGATGACCGGTAATGGTCTCCAGCGGATTCGAATAGTTTCACTGCCCGCTGTGCCGCTTCGGCCGCACCAGTTCGCCGCCCCGCCTTCAACAATGCTACGCCGAGGCCGCCCCACGCTTGTGCTTCTGCGTGAGTATCCCCGACCTGCCGGTGCAAGATACATGCACGGGTATGCGCATTGATGGCTTTATCGAACCGACCCACTTGCCGAAGTGCCAACCCCAAGTTATTCCATGCCATCGCTTCGCTGTGGGTGTCACCGGCCTGATGGAACGCCTGACATGCGAGATCAAGGACCTCAACCGCTTCCTTGAACCGGCGCATTTGCCTCAATGTCGCTCCGAGGTTAGTCCGCACCAGTGCTTCACCGTGGGCATTGCCCACTTGCTGATACAGGTCGCATGCGCGGGTGTGGGCCTCAATCGCCTCTTCCAACTGGAGCGCTTGGGCCTGCACCGTGCCGAGGTTGTTCCACGCCTGAGCCTGGCCGTAAGTATCACCCACCTGCTGATACAGATTACGTGCGCAGAGGTGGGCCTCGATCGCCTTCTGGAACTGACGCACCTCGGCCAGCACCGCGCCGAGGTTGTTCCATGCCATCGCTTCGCTGAGGGTGTCGCCAGTCTGATAAAAGGCCTCGCGTGCGCGGGTATGGACGATGATGGCGTCGTCGAATCGCCGCGTCTGCATCAGAATTGTGCCGAGGTTAGTCTGCGCTGTCGCTTCGGCGTGAGCGTTACCGATCGTGTGGGCAGCTCTTTGGGCAGAGCGCAAGACCTGTTCTGCATCCTCGAAGCGGCGTCTCCGGCCCAGGTAGTAGCTCAGGTTCAGCGGCAGGTGAATGGCGGCCTCTGTGTGTCCAAGAGCAGGGGCAGCCATAGCTGCGGCCACCAAGGTGGCACGCTCGGTGTCCAGCCATCCCAGTGCCGCCTCCGGACCGGGAAAGAAGCTAGAGATCGGCTGTCTAGGCAGTGTCCGCAGATGGTCGTCTGAGACGGCAGTAGCGGCCATGTAGTGGTCTAGCAGTCTGACGATGGACTGGTGTCGGTCTTGGGGTGGGTGAGGGTGGTGGCGAGCGTAGTCGGCAAGCAGGTCGTGGGCTCCCCATCGTCCGGGTGCGGGTTGGGTGAGCAGGTGCGCGGCTGCCAACTCCTCCAGTGCCTCTTCGGCCTCATCGGCAGGCAGGTCGGTCAGGACTGCGGCTGCAGTGGTGGACAGGGTGGGGCCCGGTGCGGCGGCCACGAGCAGAAACACCTTGGCCACACTCTGGTCGAGGTAGGCCAGAGAGGTGTCGAAGACCGCCCGCAGCACCCGGGTCTGCCCGGTGCCGCGGTCGGGGTCTTTGAGCTTGTCTACCCGGGAAGCGGCGTTCTCCAATCGGTTAGCCAGCCGCTCCGGGATCAGTTGAGGATTGCGTTTGAGGTAGGCGGCGGCGATTTCCAACGCTAACGGCAGCCATCCGCACAGCGCAGCTAACCTGCCTAGTTCTGCCTCATTGTCAACGCGCGGATCTTCGGGGGTGTGGCCGGATAGGTCGGAGACCAACAGTGCGACTGCAGCCTCGGGAGCGAGCACGTCCAAGCCCAAGTGGTGGGCTCCGGCCAAGGAGTGCAGACCTTCGCGGCTGGTGGCCACC
>NZ_QPFC01000307.1:0-11062 GCF_003427465.1 Nocardiopsis sp. TNDT3
CACCGGGGCCGTGCCGGGACCGCTCAGGCGTCGGCGTCCTCCAACAGGGTTCCGGCCGAGGACAGCGGGGCGAACCGGCTGGGGGTGATGCCCAGCAGCTGCGCGGCCAGCTCCTCGTTGCCGGAGAACCCCGCGTCGGCGTCGATGGTCTGGGTGCCGTCCCAGAGCATGAGCATCGCCGAGACGGTGTGCGCCCCCTTGTCGTGGTGCATGTCGTAGTGGGCGGCCATGGGCACGCTGTCGTAGTGCACCCACAGGTCGTGCCCGGTCATGAACATGTCCAGGTCGAAGGTGACCGTCAGCCCCATGAGCTCGGGCTTGTAGCGGTCGTCGATCCCGGCGAAGGCCTCGTCCAGGGCCACCATCCGGGGGCAGGTGGGCGCGGCCGAGGTGTACAGGGCGTTGGCGGCGGCGAACAGCGGCAGGTGGATCGCGGCGGACTTCTCGCCGCCCGACATCTGCTCGTGCTTGTTCCTGGTGAGCTTGACCTCCTCCTGGCCCGGCACGGCCAGGCGCAGCTCGAACCGGTACCAGGTGCGGTAGTCCAGCACCGCCGACAGGACCTGCTTGTAGGTGGCGCGCGGGTGGGCGGCGTGGTGCTCGCGGATCATCTCCCGCAGGACCTCGCGCAACCGGGTCAGCCCCGAGGCGCCCAGCTCGTCGGTGTCGCGCCGGACCAGGCGGGCGGCGGTGGCCTGGTGCTCGCTCACGCGGTCGGAGCGGCTCCAGCGGATGCCGATCCGGGTGCCCGAGGACATGGGCCGCGAACGGGTGTCGCGGTCCATGCTGACGACCAGGTCGCGGGCCACCCGCACCCGCTCGTGGATCTGCTGGGCGATCCCGGTGAGCAGTTCGTCCTCCAGAACCCCGCGCTCCTCCTCGCGCAGCAGCGCTCCCTGCTCCTCGACGCGTTCGGCGATGACGCGGGCGAAGGCGGAGACGGGGTTGCGGCCGGTCTCGTCGTTGACGAACACCGTGATGACGCCGCTGACCCCGAGTTCGTGGTCGACCCGGTAGCCCTCGGCGTCGCCGCCCAGGGTGTCCTGGAAGACGCGCAGGGCGTTGGAGATGCGTGTGGAGACGGTCTTGAGGTCGCCGTCGGTGACCGCGGACCCGGAGCCGACGGCGGCGGTGAACGCGTCGAGCAGCTCCGCGGCGCGGCCGGGCAGGACCGCGCGCACGGCGGCCTCCGGGTCGTCCGGGGCCTCGGCCAGGACCTGTTCGGCGGCCTCCTCGGGGGCGGGCCAGGAGCGCCGGTCCGGCCAGGCGTGCGCGGTGTCCACGCCCAGGGTGGCGCGCAGGTCGGGGTGGGTGAGGGCGGCGAAGGCGTCGGCCTGCTCGAACAGCGCGGAGAGGGAGTCGGTGAGGGCCCGCTGCCCGCCCTCCAGCTTCTCGTCGGCCCGGATCATGGCCTCGTGGGCGGCCGCGGCCTCCTTCTGGGCGCCCTGGTGCTCCTCACGGGCCCGGTGCAGCTCCTCCTTGACCTGTTCGAGCTCGGCCATGAGCTCGCGGACCGGGGCGTCGATGCCCTCCTGCTTGGCGGCCAGCTCGGCCGCGGCGCGCTCGTGCTCGCGGGTGCGCTCCTCGTGGCGTTCGCGGTCCTCCTCCAGCCGTGCGCGCAGGCGGTCCAGGGTCTCCTTCCGGCCGTCCAGGTCGACGGTGTGCCGGTCGACCTCTGCGCGGGCGGTGTGCAGGCGGCGCGCGGTCTCCAGGAAGTCGTCCACGGCGCGGGCGACGGCGTCCACCGCCTCGGGCTGGGCGGGCATGGCGCGTTCGGAGGCCACCGCGCGCACCTGGTGGCGGTGGGCGTCGACCTCGGCGACCGCGGCGTCGAGGTCGCGGCGGCGCTCCTCGCTCTCGGCCCTCGCCGAGGCCAGGAGGGTGGACTGCTGGTCGACCCGGCGCACGGCCCGGTCGATCGGGGCGGTCTCGGGCAGGGCGGCGCGGGCCCGGGTGAAGGCCTTGAGGAGTTCGCCCGCCCGGTCGAGCTGTTCGGCGACCCGTGCGCGCCGCTCGTCGAGTTCGGCGATGCGGGCGTCGCACTCGGCCAGGCGTTCGCGGCGGCGGTGGGCGCGGTTGGTGGCGCCGATGAACTCGGGGGCGGCCTTGGGGCTGACGCCCACCAGCACCCCCTGGGCGAACCGCGCGCCGGTGCCGACGGTGTGCGCCGCCGCTCCCCCGGCGCCCGTGGCGTCAGCCGCCCCGAGGGACTGGACGGTGTCCGTGGCCCCGGCCGAGCCCTCGCTGTCGCGGACCAGGCGCACCGACGCCAGGACGCGGGCGATGACGTGCTCGGGGACCCGGTCCTGGCGCTCGGGCACCAGCACGTCGGCCAGGGTGGGCCCCTCGGGCGCGGCCGCGCCCTCGGCGGGCAGCAGGTAGGCGTCGGCCCCGCCCGAGGCGAGCGCCGCGCGGGTGGCGTCGGCGTCGGGGTGCACCCAGGCGGTGAGCAGGCCCGCACCGTGCAGGGCGCCCTCGACGGCGGCGGCCTCGTCGTCGCCGACCGCGTCGGCGAAGCGGACCAGCTGCCACAGCGGGGCGCCGGGGCGCCCCTCGCGGGAGGCGGTGCGCAGCGCGTCGGCGGGCGGGGCGTCGTCGCGTTCGGCGGCGATGTCCGCGCGCTCGCGGGTGAGGCGGTCGATCTCGGCGCCGAGCCGGTCCCGGTCGGTCTCCAGCGTGCGCGTGTGCGCGGCGGCGTCCAGGCGCTGCTGGTCGGTGTGCTCGCCGTAGACCTCCGACACCGTGGGGGTGCCGGGGCGTCCGACGCCCTCCAGTGTCCCGCTCAGGGCCGCGACGCAGGCGGCGTCGGTGACCGGGGCGGGCCCCTCGGCCCAGTGCTCGGCCCAGGCGGTGAGCGCGTCGGCGGCACCGGCGCGGGCCGCGGCCAGGTCGTCGGCCGCGCGGGCGCACTCCGCCTCGCCGCGTCCGAGCCTGTCCTCGGCCTGGGCGGCGGCCCGTTCGGCGGCGCCGCGCGCGGTCTCGGCGCGGGCGAGTTCGGCGAGGCGCTCGCGGACCGCGGCCACGTCGGCGCGGCGGGCGGTCGCGCGCGCCCGCGCGGCGGCGGACAGGTCGTCGCCGGTGTCGGCGGGGCCCTCCCCGTCGTGGTCGAGCCCGGCCTGTGCGGCGTTCTCGGCCAGCTCCGCGGCCAGTTCACCGGTGCGCGCCCGCCCGTGTTCGAGGTCGGCGGCGACCCGGTCGGCCTCACGCTGGAGGGCGGTGACCTCCCCGGCCTGGTCGTCCAGTCTGGCCCGCTGTTCGGCCAGGGCGCGGGCGGTCTCGGCGCTGTGCGCGCGTTCGATCTCCAGGGCGGCGTGGCTGCGGAAGGCCTCGTGCGCCTCCAGACCGCCCCTGCGCGCGGCGAGCCGACGGATCCGGGCGTCGTGCTCCTCGGCCCGGCCGGTGGCGGCGGCGTGCGCGAGCGTGGCCCGCTCGCGGGTGTCGCGGGCCTCGGCGATGGCGCGGGCCTGCTCGGCGGTCTGCCCGGCGGCGGTGTGCACGCGGGCCAGGCGGTGGCGGGCGTGGGCGGTGAGGTAGGCGGCGTACTCCCCGACGAAGGCCGTGGTCGCGGCGTGCGCCGTGCTGGCCTGGTCGAAGCGGCGCTGGACGGCGGCCAGGTTGGTGAAGTCGCGGGCGGCCTGGTCGAGGAGTTCCTCGTCCAGGGGGCTCAGGCCGCTGGTGAGGGTCTCGGAGACCTTCTCGGGGTCCAGGTCCTTGGCCAGCAGCGGGCGGCGCAGCGCCAGGAGCAGGTCGAGCAGCTGGACGTAGCGCTCGCCCAGGCCGAACAGGCGCGCGTCCACGGCGCGGCGGTAGTCGGCCGCGGTGGAGCGGAAGGCGTCCTCGCCGAGCACCCCCTTGAGCTGCCGCTCGGTGAGCGGGCGGCCGTCGGTGGCGAGCAGGCCGAAGTCCACGCCCAGGCGCTGGTCGGTGACGAAGAAGGAGGGGGTCACGCCGTCGCGGTGGCGGTGCGCGCGCAGGCCGATGACCAGGGTGACCGTCTCGGTCCCCTCCCCCGGTCCGGTGCGGGCGAACTCCATCCACACGTACCCGTACTCGGAGTCCTGGCCCCGGTAGAGCAGGTTGGACTTCATGGTGCGGTTCTGGCCGCTGAAGGGGTCCAGACGGCGGGCGTCGGTGTACCCGTCCAGGATGAACGGGAAGAGCACTTCCAACGCCTTGGTCTTGCCCGAGCCGTTGTGTCCGCGCAGGACGAGGCGTCCGTCGGCGAACACGAACTCCTCGTCGACGTAGTCCCAGACGTTGATCACGCCGGCGCGGCTGGGCCGGAATCGGTCGCTCCTGGGGGACATTACTTTCCTTCCGCGGAGGTGGAGGCGGCTGCGGGGGCGGTGTCGGGCGAGGGGCCGGAGGAGACGGGCCCTCCCGGCGGGGGTTCAGTCAGCCCCAGGGGCAGCTGTCCCCCGTCGGCGCGCTCGGGCAGCGCGCCCTGGATGTTGCGGTAGCGGGAGGCGGCGGGGAGCACCAGGGCGCCGCCGGGGACCGGTCTGATGAGGGAGAGTTCGGCGAGCAGGGTCAGGGCGGCGTCCAGCAGGCCGTAGGGGTCCTGCTGCCAGGCTCCGCCGAAGGAGGCGGCGCCGAACTCCGCGTAGAGCTCGTGGATCATGGTCTCCCACCGGCCGCGCTCGACCAGGGGGACCTCCAGCAGCGCCGCGGCCTCCTCCCGCTCCCCGGCGGGCTCCACGGTCCAGGCCAGGTCGGCCACGACGCCGTCGCGGGGCAGACCGGCGTCCACGAGCCGGACGAGTTCGGCCTGGTCGTCGGCGTGCGGGGGCACCTGGAGCCGGACCAGCGCGGCCAGGGAGGTCTCCAGCAGGTCGGCCACCTTGGCCAGCAGCAGCCCGGCGGTGCGGTTGACCGCCCCGCCCCGGCCCGGGAAGGGCCGGTCGGTGAAGGTGCCCGCCGGGTCGGCCAGCAGGACGCCCTCGGCGCGGCGCTCGACGCTGAGCCCGGTGGCGCGGGCCAGGTCCTCGGCCACGCCCCGGCCGCGCAGGACCGCGGCCACGGCCGGTTCGAGGTCGGCGTAGTACACGACCGGCCGTTCCACCAGGAGCCGCCGCGCCCGCCGGGCCGCCTGCTCGCGCGGCGAGGCCTCGGTGAGCGGGTCGGCGAGCAGCCCGGCGACGCTGCCCAGGTGCTGGACCGGGCGCGCCGGACGGAACAGCAGCTCGCACACCTCGTGGTCGATGTCGAACAGGGCGTCGCCCTGCTCGCCGCCCGCCGCCCACGCCTCCAGGGACCCGTCGGACAGGTGGAGCGCCCCGCGGTCCACCAGCCAGTGGGCGACGTCGACCAGCGCGGCCTTGTGGGCGCCGTCGGTGGGGTCGTAGCCCAGCCCGGCGACGGCGTTGGCCCCGGGGGTGAACCGGGCGACCAGGTCGGCGAGGCTGATCTCGATCTGGGAGCGCTGGAAGGCGGCCAGGACCAGGCACAGGTAGGCGAGTCTGCGCCGGTCGAAGGGCTTGCCCCGGCGCGAGAAGGTCTGGCGCTGGGTGGGGTCCAGGGCGTCGAGTTCGCGGACCAGGCGCACGTGGTCGGTGGTGGCGACCAGGGTGTAGCCGAAGAGCCGCTCCAGGTCGGCGGCGAGTTCGTCGGCCCAGCGCAGCACCTGGTCCAGGACACCGGGGCGCGGGCGCGCGGCGGTGATGAGGTCGCAGGTCAGGACGCGGCGCATGGCCTGTTGGTAGGAGCCCAGGTCGGCGGGTGCGACCGTGCGGGCGAAGAGTCGGGGCATCAGGTGTTCTTCGTTCGGGGCCGGTGGCCGGTGGCCTCCAGGCGCAGGCCCGGCAGGTGGATGCGGCCCTGGCTGGTGTGGACGGTGCTGCCCGCCGGGTCGGGGACCAGGCGGACCATGGTGCCGTCGCCCTCGCCGCCGGCCGAGGACAGGCGTCCGGCGACGACGCTGCGCGACTCCAGGGCGCGGGTGACCAGGCGCAGCAGGACGCGGGTGTCGGTCTCGTCCAGGACCCGGCCGTGGGCGCCCAGGTCGACCAGGCGGGCCGCGGCCTCGCGTTCGGCGGCCCGGCCCGCGGCCTGCTGTCCGCGAAGGCGCGCCTGGGCGCCGGGGTTGCGCCGCACCGGCTTGGGCACGCCCGCGTTGGGGGCGTTGCCGCTGCGGAACAGGGTGACCGACACCTCCACGCCGGGGGCGTCCCACCAGGTCGTGTTGGGCGGGATCTGTTCCTCGTCGTCGTGGGCCGCGCCCAGGTGGCGGGCGGAGCGGACGTTGAAGGCGGCGCCCATGAGGGCGTGCGCGGCGCCGTCGTCGGGGGTGTGGAACACCCACTCGGCGAGGTGGCGCAGCTGGGTGGAGCGGTTGACCCCGCCGCGCTGGGCCTCGGTGATCTGGCGCAGCAGGGCGATGACGCCCGAGACGGCCGACCGGGTGGCCGCGTGGAGTTCGGCGGCCCGCGCGGGGATGGCGTCGTCGGAGGCGAACCAGGCGCGCAGGGCACGCCAGCGGCGGCGCCAGTCGGCCAGGCGCTCGTCGCGCTCCATGAACAGGCGCTCGTCGGAGTCGGCGGCGCGGGAGAGCAGCGTGGCCAGCCCCGTCTCCTCCACCTCGCGCACGGCGCGGTCCAGGCGGGGCAGGTAGCGGTCGAGTTCGGCCATGAAGTCGCTCATGTGCACCAGCAGGGCGTTCTTGTGGCGCAGGAAGATGTCCGGGGAGGTGTCGGTGGAGCGCAGGATCTCACCGAGGGTGACGTGGAACTGGGCGGAGCGGCGCCCCATGTCCTCCATGACCGCGTCCAGGCGCGCGAGCCTGCGGTAGACCTGTTCGGCCCGGCCGGTGCGGTTGGCCTCGGCCAGGGCGCGCAGGTCGTCCAGGACCTCGGAGAAGACCAGCCGGGACAGGTTGACGTCCTCGATGCGGGCGCCGAGCAGGTTCTCCACCGACTGGTAGGCGCGGTAGCCGAGTTCGCTGAACTGGTAGACCGACTGGCGGTTGCGGTAGCGCGCCAGGTTGCCCGCCCGCGAGGCGTCGTCGAAGCGGTGCACGACGCGGTCGGCGTGCAGCTCGTCCAGGCGGTCGCGCAGGCTCCGGTCGGGCACGGGCACCCCGTCGTGGGACCGGGCCAGCTCGCGCAGGGCCTCGGCGACGTCGTCGGGGGCCACCTGGACCTGGTGGACCTCGCGCAGGCGGTCCATGGCCCGCAGGATCCACAGGTAGGTGACGTGGTCGTCGCGACGGGTGAAGTTGAACAGACGGAACCGGTCGCTGACCGCGAGCGAGTCCATGTCGAGGGCTCTGCGTTCGACCACGGGCCGCCCCTTCGGTTGGTGTGCGCGTTGCCGGGGCGGACCTCGGACCGGTCGCGCCTCCCCACTAACGCTAGGTGACCGAAGGGACGGTACACCCGTTTTCCACAGGCCCGGTTCGGGAGGAGGCCCGGCGCCCCGGTGAAAGCCGCGTCCGGCGCCCGGACCGCCCCGCCTCACCGGAGCACCGGACCGGTCCCGGCCGCCGGGCCCCGCGCCCCGCTCCGCCGCGGCCGGACCGGCGGGCGCGTGCGCCGGGTCAGGACACCGTCTCGGCCTCCTCGGCCTCCCGTTCGGTGGCTGCGGCCCCGCGCGACCCGCGACGGAGCACGAACAGGCCCGTGGCGAGGCTGGCCGCCAGGACGACGGCCATGATCGCCAGGAAGCCCACCGCTCCCACCTGCGGGCTGATGATCAGCGGGATGGCGGCCGCGGTGACCAGGCCGCCCCCGAAGAACGGTTCGAAGATCAGCTGCTTGTAGCCGAACGCCGGGTAGGCGGGCGACTTCATCTCCGGGTCGACGACGCGCATCAGCACCAGGCCCGTGGCGGTGACGCCCAGGGACTGGCCGAACTCGCCGATGCCCCGTTCGAACCAGTGGCTGGGCATCATCCGCGGCGCCAGGAACAGGAAGCCGCACAGCGACCACAGGACGCCCGCCACGGCGAGGATGGTGAAGGCGGCGATGTTGTCGGCGATGGCCTGGAGCGAGAGGGTGGCCATCGCGGCGATGATGAGCACGTCCAGCGACAGGCCCTGGATCCGCTCCACGGTCCCGTGGTCCACCACGTCGTTGCGGTCGAAGCGGTCGATGAACACCTGGAGGAGGATGCCGCCGATCATGGCCAGCGGGAACAGCGGCACGTAGGCCATGATCTCGATGGTGTCGGCCCACAGAGTCCGCTCCAGCCACTGCAACCCCATGAGGATGAGCTGACCGATCAGCACGGCGAGGGCGACCAGCCCGAAGTGGAGCGTCATCGGGTCCATGGACGAGGGGTGGACGGTCATGGTCGAGCCCGCCGAGCGCTTGCCGGGTTCGACCAGCCCGGCCTGCTCGGTGTCGCTGCCGCGCGCGTCGTCGCTGATCACGTTGGACTTGCCGCGGCGCACGCCCCAGTTGATGAGGACGATGCCGACGATGATCCCCGACAGCAGTCCGACGGTGGCCATGCCCAGGGCCAGGTCCTGCCCCGCGGCCCAGCCCGCCTGCTCGAAGGTGTCGCCCAGCCCCGCCGCGGTCCCGTGCCCGCCGAGGAAGCCGATCTCGATCAGGGCCCCGGAGATGACCGGCACGCCGAACAGGGGTGCGAGCACCAGCAGGGCGAGCACCAGGCCGATCACGTACTGGCCGCTGGCCATGGTGACGCCGAAGGCGAGGTTGGGGCCCGCCAGGGAGGCGGCCTCGCGCAAGCGCGGCAGGGGCTTGCCGAGGAAGAGGCTGGCGAAGACCACCGAGATCAGCAGGCCGGGCAGGGCCGACCAGACCGCCATCACGTCGGTACCGAAGAGGCCGCCCTCGGCCGCGCGCTCGGCGAAGCCCCCACCGACGCCCCGGTCGGCCAGCCAGCCCATGAGGCGCCCGAACAGGTCGGGGCCCAGGAGCAGGGCGACACCGCCGCCGATGATCGACGCGGGAAGGTAGAGCCTCTGCGTCAGCTTCCACCTGACCCGTACCAGCTTCGCTGTCAGCAGCAGCACTCCCAGCAGCAGGAGTGCGAGGCCGACGGTCTCAGGGCTCATCCTCTACCTCTCGTGTGTCGGTTCCGCGAGCGCGTGCGCACCCGGACACGAGCGGGTCGGGGCGGCACGCCTCGGCTCGGCGCCGTGGCGGGGAGGTAGGGGGGAGGGCGCCACGGCTCGGGTGACCGTGTCGTCACGATCACCCGCGGCATCCTACACATCCCGTAGTGGTGTCGAACACGGACTCGACGTGACCGAAGCGGACGCGGCACACGGGTCCGCTCACACCGCGCGGGCCGCGGCGACCTGGGCCGCCGACGCTTCCACCCGCGACAGGGCCCGAACGCGGTCCACGGACGGCTCTGTGGCGGCCGCGGGGGCGGGGCGTCCACCGTCGGGGCCCGGTCCGCCCTATCCGAGCCGGTCCGCCCGGCGGTCCGCCGCCGGGATGGGAAGTGTCACGCGGGGTCCGCGGGCATCCGCGGGCCCCGTCCACCACCGCCCTTCCATCTTTCCGTTGACAAGTTCCACCGGGAGGAGGAATATTGCCAGTGGAAAGATTACGGGGACGGGAGAACACACCGGGAGGAAGCACCATGGAACCGCTCATCGCCCTCGTCGGCGTCACGGCGCTGCTGCTCGCCCTCGGCGCGGCGGGCGTGCGTCCGCTGCGCTCCTGGCCGCTGGCCCTGCGGGGCGGGATCGCGGCCATGTTCGCCCTGACCGGGGTGTCGCACTTCGTGGGCATGCGCGAGGACCTGATCGCGATGGTCCCGCCCGCGCTGCCCGCTCCCGCCCTGCTGGTCACCGTCACGGGCGTCCTCGAACTGGCCGGGGCGGCGGGGATCCTGTGGGCGCGCACCTCGCCCTGGGCCGCGGCCGGACTCAGCGCCCTGCTGGTGGTCATGTTCCCGGCCAACGTGTACGCGATCACCGCCGGGACGGTCACCGGGATGACCGAGAGCCTGCCGGTGCGCACCGCCATGCAGGCGGTGTTCCTGGCGGCGACGCTCGCCGTGCTGGTCCACCACCTGCGCGCCCGGCGGCGCGCGGCGCCGGACGCCCCCGCGCGGGCGCCCCGCGCCGGGACCGTCGCGTGAGCCGCCCGGCGGCACGGCGCAGGTCGGCCCCCGCGTTTGTGTGTAGGGTGGCCGCGGACCGGTGCCGACACGGGGAGACGGTGGGATGGGCCTGTTCGCCATCAGCGACCTGCACGTACGGCACGGTGACAACCGCGCCTTCACCGAGGGGCTGCGCCCGGAGTCCGACGACGACTGGCTCCTGGTGGCCGGGGACGTCGCCGACACCGGCGAGGAAGTCCTCTGGGCGATGGAAATGCTGGCCGACCGGTTCGCCACCGTGGTCTGGGTTCCGGGCAACCACGACCTGTGGACCACGCCCAAGGACCCCGTCCAGCTGCGCGGGGAGGCGCGCTACCGGCACCTGGTCGAGGGCCTGCGCGGACTGGGCGTGCACACCCCCGAGGACCCCTACCCGGTGTGGCCGGGGCCCGAGGGGCCGGTCGCGGTGGCCCCCCTGTTCGTGCTGTACGACCACACCTTCCGGCCCGAGGGGACGCGCACCAAGGAGGAGGCGCTGGCGGTCGCCCACGAGGCGGGCGTGGTGTGCACCGACGAGTACCTGCTGCACCCCGACCCCCACCCCGGGCGCGACGCCTGGTGCCGCGCCCGCCTGGAGTACACGCGCGAGCGGCTGGACGCGCTGGACGCCGACCTGCCCACCGTGCTGGTCAACCACTTCCCGCTGGTGCGCGAACCCACCCGGATCCTGCGCCACCCCGAGTTCGCCCAGTGGTGCGGGACCGAGGCCACCGCGGACTGGCACGTGCGCTACCGGGCGCGCGCCGTGGTCTACGGGCACCTGCACATCCCGCGCACGATCGTGGTCGACGGCGTGCCCCACGTGGAGGTCTCGCTGGGCTACCCCCGCGAGTGGGGCGCCCGTCCGCACCCGCCCGAGGGGCCGCGCCGCATCCTGTAGGCCCCGGGCGCGACGGGAGGGCGCTGCGTCCGTCGGCCGTCGGCGCCCGACCGGGAACCCCGTGCCGGTCCCGCCCGCCCGGCTCCGCGTCCGGCCCCCCGG
>NZ_QPFC01000308.1:0-3100 GCF_003427465.1 Nocardiopsis sp. TNDT3
CGCGCGCCCGCGCCGCCGACGCCAGGACCCGACGCCGCGGCGGGGTCAACTCCGTCCGCGCCACCAGGCGAGCAGACGGCTGAGGAGGTCGTCCTCGTGGCCCTCGTCGCTGTCGTCCCGGTCCCCCCCGCGCGCCCCGGCCTCCGACTGCCCGTCCCCTCCGGAGCCCTCCCGGGGGCCGAGGGCGAGGGGCTCGCCCGGGGTGAAGACCACCGGGAGTTCGCGCAACCCCCGCAGGAACGGCGACGGGACCCAGCGCAGGTCCTCCGGCTCCACGGCGAGCCGGAGCCCGCCCAGGCGCTCCTGGAGCGCGGTGACCGCGATCGTGGCGGTCAGCCGGGCCAGTTCGCGGGCCGGACAGGCGTGCGGCCCGGCGCCGAACATCAGGTGGGCCCTGCTGCCCCCCGCCTGGTCGGAGTGGACGGCCGGATCGCGGTGGGCGGCGTCGAAGCCGATCAGCAGGGCGTCGCCCGCGCGGATGTCGACGTCGCCGATGCGCATGTCCTGGAGGGCGATCCGGGCGGGCAGGATCTGGAAGGGCGTGTCGGTCCACATCACGTGGTCGAGCAGTTCGTGGACGGTCATCTGCGCGTCCGTGTAGGCGGCGCGGACCGCCTCGTCGGTGAACAGAGTGCGCATCGTGTTACCGATGAGGTGTGTGGTGGTCTGGTGGCTCGAATTGTTGATGAGCGCGGCCTGGTGCGCGACCTCGTGGTCGCTCAGCCCCGCGGGGTGCTCCAGCATCCACGACACCAGGTCCTGACCGGGGATCCTGCGCTTGCGGGCCACCAGTTCGGAGAAGTACTGGTGGATGCGGCCGACGGCGTCCTCGGCGCGTTCGGCGTTCTCGCTGAAGACGATGGACGTGAGGTCGCCCAGCATGTACCCGTAGCTGTCGGAGAGCCCGTACAGGCTGTTGACCACGAGCACGGGCAGGGGGTTGGCGTACTCGGAGATGAGGTCGGCCCTGCCGTCGGCGACGAAGGAGTCGATGAGTTCGTCGGCGATCCGCCGGATCGTGCGGGCGGTGGCGTTCATGTCCACCCTGGCCAGGCTGTCCGCGATGGCCGAGCGCAGCCGGGTGTGCTCGGCCCCGTCGGCGTACAGGGCGTTGGGGCGCCAGGACAGCGCGGGCCGGGCGCAGGCGAGGTCGACGCGCCCCTCGACCACCTCGCGCCAGCGGCGGGTGTCGCGCGAGAAGAGGTGCTGGTTCTGTAACACGGCGAGGTTCTCGTGGTAGCCCAGCAGAAGCCAGGCCCGTACGCCGGTCTCCAGTTCGACCGGGGCCACGGGTCCGTGGCGTTCGCGCAGCGCGGCCCAGAGGCCGTCGCGTCCGGTGGCGGGTGTGGTGCCGTACAGCCGTGTGGTCGTCAACGAACCGAGTCCTTCTCTTCGGGGAGATGGTGTGCCGGTGCGGTGACGGAGGGGAGAAGCGGGATCGCTCATTGTAGAAGGGGTCGCGCTCTTTTTTCAACACGGCGGAGAAAGGGCGCTCGCGTATTAGTGGTAAATGGTATTAAGGCGCACTTTTTCTGGGGCTCCCGAGCGCCGGAACCCGGGGTCGCGCGCCGGGCGGAGCCGCTCCGCGGCCGGAGTCTGCCACGGGGATGCGACAGTTCCACGGGCGTTCGCAAGAAGGTTCGAAAAGGCCGCTTTTTGTCATAGGGAGTCCGTAGTGTTCTCTGTGTGAGCGATCGATGGAGTACCGACGACGTATGGGCTCTGGCTCCGGACGCCTCCTCCCGCAAGGCCGCCCTGAAGGTGGCCAAGGAGTCGTCCTGGCCCGAGCGCGGAGCGGTCGCCGCCCCCTCCGGCGGCACCTCCGCCGTCTGGGGCGAGTGCAAGGGCAGCGGTTCCAAGCCCTACCTGGCCGCCGTCCACCTGGACGGCGCGGGCGGGACCGCCTACAAGTGCAGCTGCCCCAGCCGCAAGATTCCCTGCAAGCACGTCCTGGGCCTGCTGGCCCTGTGGACCCAGGACAGCGTGGCCGACCGGGAGGAGCGGCCCGAGTGGGTGGCCAAGTGGCTCTCCGGAAGGGCCGCCCGCCAGGAGAAGGCCAACAGCCCGGCGGCCCCCGCCGACCCCGAACGGGCGGCCGCGACCCTGCGCAGGAGGGAGGAGGCGGTCCGGGCCGGGGTCGACGAACTCGGCCTCTGGCTGCGCGACCAGGTCGACACCGGGCTGGCCGAGGTGCCCAAGCACGGCTACGACCACTGGGACCGCATGGCCAAGCGGCTCGTGGACGCCAAGGCGGGCGGCGCGGCCTCCCTCGTCTCCCAGCTGCCCTCCGCGGCGCGCGGGGACAGCTGGCCCGAGCGGATGCTCGAACGGCTCGGCCTCCTCCACCTGCTGGTCAACGGCTACCGCGCGGGCGACGCCCTCGACGAGCGCGTCCGCGGCGCCGTCCGCTCCCGGGTGGGCATCACCGTCAAGGCCGAGGACGTCCTCGCCGGCGGTGAGCGCGTCCGCGACACCTGGCGGGTCCTGGGCTGGCACGACGCCCCCGCCCTCGAAGCCGACATGCGCGTGCGCCGCCTGTGGCTGCGCGGCACCGCGACCGGGCGCGTGGCCCTGTACCTGGCCTTCGCCCGACCCGGCCAGGCGCCCACCACCCCCTTCCGGGCCGGCACCGACGTGGAGGCCGAGTTCGCCTTCTACCCCGACGGCCACCGGGTCGCCCCCGTCGGCGACGGCACCACGACCGAGGCGGCCCCGCCCGAGGGCGGCACGGTCACGCAGGCCCTCGACGCCTTCGCCGCCTCCCTCGCCGAGGACCCCTGGCGCGACACCTGGCCGGTCGTGCTCGACCGCGCCGCCCCCGCCCACGACGGCCGGTGGTACCTCACCGACACCGAGGGCCACGCGCTGCCCCTGGCCTCCCCAGAGCCCTGGCGCCTCCTCGCGGTCACCGGCGGCCACCCCTCCACCGTCGCCGCCGAGTGGTCGCCCGCGACGGGACTCACCCCCATCACCGTGTGGGACCGGAACGGAAAGGCGGTCTCCCTGTGACCCCCGACCCCCTCGCCGCCGTGGACTCCTGGGACCGCCTGGTCTCCACGGCCCTGGTCGGCACCTCCAAGCGCTCCGTCCCCGACACCCC
>NZ_QPFC01000309.1:0-5538 GCF_003427465.1 Nocardiopsis sp. TNDT3
TGGTGGTGGACGTGGACGAGGGCGCGGACAGGCTCCGGGTGACCTCGCGCGGCGCCGAGGAGGCGCCGGTGGCCTGACCCGGGCGCCGGGTCGTACACGGACAAGCGGCGCGAAGGGCCGTCTCCAGGGGAGGCGGCCCTTCGCCGTGTCCGCGGCCGGATCAGGCTCCGGCGAGCAGGCGGGCCTCCACCTCCGGGTCCAGGCCGACGCGGGGGCGGTCCGGGCGCTGGGGCGCGCCGCCCTCCAGACTCCTCAGCCAGGTCCAGGTGTCGGCGACGGTCTCGGTCACCGGACGGCAGCGCAGCCCGGTCGCGAGCGCCCTGGACACGTCCCCCTGGTGCAGGGTGTCGTACAGCTCGCCGGGCGGCACCCACACGGGCAGCTCGGTCCACGGCTGGACGCCCGCGTCGAGGAGGATCCGGGGGTCGGTCCAGCGCAGTTCGGCGTCCGATCCCGTGACCGCCGCGCACGCCTCCAGGAGTCGGCCGGTGGTGGTGTGTCCCGGCGGGCTCACCAGGTTGTGGGGGCCGCCCAGCCCGGCCTCGGCTGCGTCGAGGGTCCAGGCGGCCAGGTCGCGCGCGTCCACGTACTGCAACGGCAGGTCGCGCGGCCCGGGGGCCAGGACCGGGCCGCCCCGGGCGATCCGCTCCAGCCACCAGGGCAGGCGGCCGATGTTCTCGTACGGACCGAGGATCAGGCCCGCGCGCACGGACAGGGCCCGCTCCGCGAAGGCCGCCTCCGCCGCCAGCTCGCCGCCCCGCTTGTCCCGCGCGTAGTCGGTGCTGGGGGCCTCGGGCGAGGCGTCCACGACCGGCCCGTCCTCGTCCAGCCCGGGCGGGGCGGGGGACGCGTAGACGGAGCGGCTGGAGACGTAGGAGTAGTGCCCGGCCCGGTCGGCGAGGAGCTTCGCGGCTGCGGCCACCGCGGACGGGGCGCCCGACCAGGTGTCCACGACGGCGTCCCATCGTCCTCCGGCCAGCGCGCCGAGCCCGCCCGCCTCGGTGCGGTCCCCGTGCAGGGCGGTGGCACCGGGGGGCGCGGGGTGCCTGCCGCGGTGGAAGACGGTGACGTCCCAGTCCCTGGCGAGCGCGTCCTCCACGACCGCCCGCCCCACGAACTCGGTACCGCCCAGAACCAGAAGTCTCATGGCCGTGAGTCTGCCGGTTGTCGGCCCGACCCGCCAGGGTCGCCTGCTCAGGGCAGAACCGGGGTTCAGACCACGTCGCGGCGGAGCGTGGTGACCGAGGCCAGGCCGACCGCCACGGCGGCGTAGCCGACCAGGACCAGGGCCGCGCCCCACACGGGGAGCAGTCCCGCGAAGCCGGGGACGATCCCGGTATCGTAGAGCGCGGTGGACGCGCCGCCGGGCAGCCACTTGCCGACGTCCTGAAGTTGGGGGACGACGGTCAGGAGCGGTTCCAGCATGAACACCCACAGGATGCCGAACACCAGAGCGGCGACCTGGTTGCGGATGAGTGCGCCGACGCCTACGCCGATCATGGCGTAGGCGACGTAGGCGCCCACGGAGCCGACGAGGATGCGCGGCACCTGGTTGTCGACCAGGTCCAACCCGCCTCCCCCGGTCAGGATGGAGGCCCCGGCAGCCAGGGAGGACAGTCCGACGACGACCACGCCGAACAGCAGGCTGACCAGAGCCGCGGCCACGACCTTGGCCAGGATCACGGGCGGACGCCGCGGACTGGTCAGGAAGGTGACGTTGATCGTGCGGTGCTGGTACTCCGACGTCACCATCATGATGCCGATGACCATGGCGAAGAGGTTCCCCGAAGCGCCCATGGTCCAGACGGAAGCGGCGTACGCGGTGCTGTCGCGGCTGAGGCCGCCCTCCACCCCCGAGGCGAAGACCGCGAGGCCCAGGGAGAGGGCCACCCAGGCCAGTGCGGCGAGGAGCAGGATCCACCACAACCGGGTGGTGAGGACCTTGCGGAGTTCGGATCTGACGAGAGCGGTCACTGGCGGTCTCCAAGCGGGTGGGCGGCCGTCCCCGAGGCGGTGAGGCGGAGGAAGGCGTCGTGCAGGCTCTCCCCGTTGCCGGTGAGTTCGCCGAGGGTCCCCTGGTGGACCAGGCGGCCCCTGGCGATGATGACGACGTTGTCGACGGTCTGTTCGACCTCGGCCAGGACGTGGCTGGACACGAGGACGGCGACGCCCCTGTCGTGGGCCTGGCGGCGCAGGAACCGGCGGAGCCACTCGATGCCCTCCGGGTCCAGTCCGTTGGCGGGCTCGTCCAGGATCAGCACCCGGGGATCGCCCAGGAGCGCCCCGGCCAGTGACAGGCGCTGGCGCATGCCCATCGAGTAGCCGCCGACCCGCTTGTTCCCGGCACCGGTGATCCCGACCTCGTCCAGCACCTCGTCGGCACGGGAGAGGGGCAGGCCCGCGGCGTCGCACATGACGCGCAGGTGGTTGCGGCCGGTGCGCCCCGGGTGCAGGTTGGTGGCCTCCAGCACCGCGCCGACCTCGGTCAGCGGGTTGGGCAGGCTCGTGTAGGCGCGGCCGTTGACCAGCCCCTCGCCGCTGTCGGGGCGGACCAGGCCGAGCAGGCACCGCAGGGTGGTGGTCTTGCCCGCGCCGTTGGGGCCCAGGAAGCCGGTGACCGTGCGGGGCTCCACCGTGAAGGAGACGTGGTCAACGGCCCGCTGGCCGCGGAACGTCTTGGACACGTTCCTTATCTCGATCGCTGGCATGCACTTCGCTCTCGTCGGAGGAGTAATGGAAAACACCTTCAGCGAGAGACACGGCCATTCTCCTTTCCGCGTTCCCCGCCGGGGTTCCGCGAGAATCCTAATAAGGATCCTTTCGTTCCACGAGCGATGAATCACGAGCCCGACAGGAAACCGGAGAGCATGACTTTCGTGGGTTGCACACCGCTCAGTCCATCGGATATGCGCCATCCACCACGAGAGCGCACCGATCGGAGAAAGCGTTCGAGAGAGAAGGACGGACAGCGCGACCGCCGACACATCCTTCGTCAGTACGCGCCCTGACTTTCGTTATGCGCCCCCGGGGGAAAAGACGCCATCACAGCCTTCCGCGCACAGCCGGAAAAGGCATCGGCCTTTGCGGGAATGGCCGCTTCCGGCCACCCGCGCGGTTACGGGGCGGAGCGTCCGAGCGACCGGGACCGGGCGTGGCCTCGTGTGGTGGCCTGGGTCGTGTTCGGGACCAGCCGCGGCGTCAGCGCCGCCGCGAGCCCCCGCGCGCCCCGGCCGGACGCCGACGAGCCAGCCGACACCGTGGACGAGCTCACCCGGCGCAGGTTCGGTGACCTGGAGGGGTCCCCGCCCGCCGAGCCCCCGTGTCCTTCCGTCGGCGGGAGACCCCGACGGCGTGGTCCCCGGCCCGGTCAGTCCTCGCAGCCGCGGGCGCGGTCCAGGAGCAGCGAGCGCTCGCGCTCGTTGCGGGTCAGGGAGGCCGCGCGCTCGAACTCGGCGCGGGCCTCGGCCCGGCGGTCCAGCCGCACGAGCAGGTCGCCGCGCACGGAGGGCAGCAGGTGGTAGTCGCCCATCCCCGGCTGGTCCCGCAGCGCGTCCACGATCTCCAGCGCGGTCTCCGGGCCCGAGGCCATCGACACCGCCACCGCCCGGTTCAGCTCCACGACCGGCGAGCCGGTGACCCTGACCAGGGCCAGGTACAGCCCGGCGATGACCGTCCAGTCGGTGTCCGCGGCGGTGACCGCCCTGGCGTGTTCGGCCGCGATGGCCGCTTGGAGCACGTAGGGACCGCCGGGCTGGCTCCGGTCCGGCGGCAGTGCCCTGAACAGGGCCTCCATCCCGCGCGTGATGAGCAGGCGGTCCCAGAGCGCGCGGTTCTGCTCGGCCAGGGGGACGGGTTCCCCGCCCGGCCCGACGCGGGCGCGCAGCCGCGAGGCGTGCAGCTCCATCAGCGCCACCAGCCCGTGCGCCTCGCGCTCCCCGGGCAGCAGTTGGGCGAGCACGCGGCCCAGGCGCATGGCCTCCTCGCACAGCGTGGGGCGCGTCCACTCCGTACCCGAGGTGGCGGTGTAGCCCTCGTTGAACACCAGGTAGACGACCTCCAGCACGGAGGCCACCCGGGCGTCGCGGTCCTCGCCGACGGGCACCTCGAAGGGCACTTTCCTCTTGGCCAGGGTGCGCTTGGCGCGCACGATGCGCTGGGCGACGGTGGACTCGGGCACCAGGAAGGCCCGGGCGATCTCGTCGGTGGTGAGCCCGCCGAGCAGGCGCAGGGTGAGCGCGACGCGGGCCTCGGTGGACAGCACCGGGTGGCAGCACACGAACATCAGCCGCAGGAGGTCGTCTCCGAAGTCCTCCTCCAGGACGGCGTCGAACTCGGCCTGCCCGTCGTGCTCGGCGATCTCGCGGCCGAGGTCGGCCATGCGCCGCTGGAAGCGCTCGTCGCGGCGCCAGCGGTCGAGCACGCGGCGCTTGGCGACGGTGGTCAGCCAGGCGCCGGGGTTGTCGGGAACCCCGTCGCCGGGCCACTTCTCCAGTGCGCTGACCAGAGCGTCCTGGGCGAACTCCTCGGCGAGGCCGACGTCGCCGACCATGCGGGTGAGCGCTGCGACGAGACGGGCCGACTCGATACGCCAGACCGCCTCGACCGCGCGCGTGGCGTCGGTGTGGCTCACGGGGCAATCTCAGCACCGCGGGCAGCCCACCGCAAGCACGCGCGGCGGGCGTCGCCGACCGCCGAGCGGGCCGTACGCGACGCCCGGAACGGGCTGCGGCCCGCGGGTGCCCGGGAGCACCGCGGGCCGCACCGGCACGTGCGGGTCAGCCGCCGTGCGAGTACCCCTCGGCGCGCAGCTCGCGCTCGCGCTCCTTGAGGTGCTCGGGCATCTCGTCGCCGAAGTCGTCGGTGTCGAAGATCCGCCGCAGCACCAGGCTCATCTCCGTGTCGTCGCCCTCCGGCGGGTGCGGGCAGCGCTTGGCCCACTCCACGGCCTCCTCGTGCGAGGACACCTGGAGGACCCAGTACCCGGCGACGAACTCCTTGGCCTCGGCGAAGGGCCCGTCGGTGACGGTCGCGTCGCCGTTGCTGAAGGTGACCCGGGTCGCCTCGGAGGCGGGGGCCAGGCCGTCCCCGGCGAGCAGGACACCGGCCTTGACCATCTGCTCGTTGTAGGCGGCCATCGCCTCGAAGACCTCCGGGCTGGGCTCGTAGTCGACGGCCTCGGCCTCGGGCGTGGACATGATCGTCATCATGTAGCGCATGGTGTTCGCCTCTCGTGCGGTGTGGGGGTCCGTTCCCCCGCTCTCATCCACACGTCGAACGGCACCGGGCCGGATCGACACCTCCCCGGATTTTTTCCCGAAAGATTTTCTCCGCGCCCCCGCCGTACCGCGCACCGGGCCCCTGAGCAGCGAACACACCCCCGGGCACCGTGGGGAACCGCGTCACCCGCCTGCCTCCGCTCCCTCCCCGACCGTGTCCGGCGTCGGTCGCGTCGTCACCGCAGCCGCCCGGCGGACGCCCGCCGGGTCCGCGACGCGTCCCGGTGGCCGCAAACGGCCAAGGGGACGCCCGCCCGTGTCG
>NZ_QPFC01000310.1:0-2689 GCF_003427465.1 Nocardiopsis sp. TNDT3
CGGGGGCCTCCTCCTTCGGCGCGGACACCGAGGTCAGCACGGGCTTGACGCGCCTGCCGGACGACAGCTCGCCCCCGGGCGTGCGGTCCAGGATCTCGCGCACGTCCCACACGTGCTCGCCGCTCTCGTCGGAGGGCAGCGGGGAGCGGTCGCCGGAGATCAGCTCGTGCGGCAGCAGCACGATGGCCTGCACGCCCCCGTACGGCGACGGGCGCAGGTGCACGCGGATGCCGTGGCGGTGGGCCAGGTGCGAGACCACGAACAGGCCGAGGCGCATCTTCTCGTTCAAGCGCATCACGTCGAACTCGGGCGGGCTGGACAGCAGCGCGTTCGCCGAGGCGAACTCGCTCTCGGTCATGCCCAGGCCCCGGTCCTCGATCTCGACCGTCACGCCGTTGGGCACGTCCTCGCTGCTCAGACGCACGTGCGTGTGCGGCGGGGAGAACATCGCGGCGTTGTCGACCAGCTCGGCGACCAGGTGGATGACGTCGGCCACGGCCGGGCCGTTGAGGTGCACACGGGCGATCCGCTCGCGCTTGACGCGGGTGTAGTCGCCCGACTCGGAGATGGCGCCGCGCAGCACGTCGATCAGCGGCATGGGGCGGTGCCAGGTGCGGCCGGGCGCCTCTCCGCCCAGGATCAGCAGGTTCTCGGCGTTGCGGCGGGAGCGGGTGGCCAGGTGGTCGAGCTTGAACAGCTGGGCCAGCTGCTCGGGGTCCTCCTGCTCGCGCTCCATCCGGTCCAACAGGCGCAGCTGGCGGTGGACCAGCGTCTGGCTGCGGTGCGCGATGTTGAGGAACACGCGGTTGACGCCCTGGCGCAGTTCGATCTGCTGCACCGCCGCGTTGACGGCCGCGCGCTGGGCGGTGTTGAACGCCCTGGCCACGTCGCCGAGCTCGTCGTCGTCGGCGGCCAGTTGGGGAACGGCCGTGCAGGTGTCCACCTGCTCGCCCGCGTGCAGGCGGCGCATGAGGTCGGGCAGGCGGTGCTCGGCCATGTCGTTGGAGTCCTCGCGCAGGCGCAGCAGGCGCTCGGTGAGCGTGTGCGAGGAGCGGCGGGCCAGCAGGAAGGCGGCCACGGTGACGACGCCGACGCCGAGGCTGCCCGCCACGGCGAGGAACACGGCCTGGTTGGCTTGGGCGCGGGTGACGTCCGCGGCGTACAGGGCCTCGTCGGCGCCGATCGCGGTGAGCTCGGAGAGGACGTGGTCGTAGGACTCGTCCCACGCGGCGTAGTCCACCGGCATGGACAGGTCCTGGACCTCGCTGGGCACCAGGGTCACCGGGTCGGTGACCGTCTCGGTGGTCGCCTGGCGGTCGATGATCTCGTCCTGCATGCGCTGGAGGTCGGCGTACTCCTGGCTCGCCAGCAGGTTCTCCAGCCGGGCCTCCTGGCCCTCGCCTCCCAGGTAGTGGCCGTTGGCCGCGAGCGTGCTCTCGTAGGAGCCGACCAGCTCGGTGAACCGGCGCTGGTCCTCCAGGGTCAGCTCGTCGGTGGCGAAGGCGCGGGCGACCTGGGCGTCGGACTGCGCGAACAGGTCGACCGTGCGGAACATGTACGTCGCGGTGAAGCTGGAGCTGACCGCGTTCCCGAGGTCGCCCTCGCGTGCCTGGCTGTCGAAGCTGTCGGCGCCGTGCAGGATCAGCTCGTTGTAGTAGTCCAGGACGTCGGCGCGGGAGGCCTCGCCCGCGTCCACCGCCGAGCGGATCGCGCCGATCTCGCCGTACTGCGCGTGCAGCATCTCGATGTGGTGGCCGCTCTCGCCGGGGGCGATGTCGGCGAAGCCGATGAGCTCGCCCACGACCTCGCCCAGGGAGGCGTCGGTGCTCTCGCGGGCCTCGGCCAGCTGGCCCTCGATCTGCGCGTCCCCCGGGTTCTCGATGTGGGCGATCGTCTGCGACCGCTCCCGCATCACGTCCACGAGGCCGACCGCGGCGGGGGTGACCAGTTCGTCGGTGGCGTTGGCGCGGAGGATCTGGATGACCGCGTCCCCGGCGAGGGCCGCGGTGAGGACCAGCCAGAGCACCACCAGGGCGGTGGTGGGGATCATGACCATTGCGCGGATGCGGGAGGTGATGCTCCGACCGCGTCGCTCGGGTACTGCCTGCACGGTTCTCCTGTCGATCCGCGTCCGGGGTCTTGTGGGGGTGGGGCCGCCGGGGGAGTCGGCGCGTCCCGGTCCGCCTGTGCGCGGCCTCGTGCCCCGCGGGCTGCGTCCGTGGGGGCTCTCGACACGGGACGTACCGCAGGGTAACCACAAACGCGGTATTTCGGCGTGGGGGATCGTACCTCGCCGGTGAAACGCTGAAATATCCGGGTGGTGGAGGCAGTCTGCCATGGGAGGGGAGAATGTCCACCTCTCGGGTGGGCGGTAGGGGTGTTTCCTCCTGTGAAGCCTTGTGACAATAGGGCAAAGGTCACATATGGCGGAGAGTATGGCAAGTCCTGCTCCGGGTGACCGAACCGGCCCTCCCCGGACCCGGCCGCCGCCGCGAATGTCCGCGTTCGCCCCTCGCCCCGGCGCCGCACGCACTAGCGTTGCGTGTCGAAGAGGGAACACCACGTGACGGGGGGACGCGCATGGGCCAGCCGACGGGCGGGGGAGCGCTCGCCGTGGAGGCCGCGGTCGCGGGGGTCCCGCTGCTGGTGGCCTGCGCGGCGGCGCTCTACCTGAGCCTTCAGTACCGCC
>NZ_QPFC01000311.1:0-1520 GCF_003427465.1 Nocardiopsis sp. TNDT3
GTGCGGGGACCGATCGGGACGGGGCGGGGACCAGGCAGGGTGGTGCGGAGGCCGGGCAGGGCGGTGCGGAGGCAGAACGGGCCTGAGCCCGTCCCCGCCCCGCTCGCCGCCCGCGCGGCCTCACCCCGCTCGTCGCCCGCGGGCCCTGAACCTCCCGGAGCGTCAGCGCGTGCCGAGGTAGTTGTTCGGGTCGAGCACGTACTTGCTGGCCGCACCCTCGTCGAAGGCCCGGTACCCCTCGGGGGCCTCCTCCAGCGGGATCGCCACGGCGTTGACGGCCTCGGCGATGCGCACCCGGTCGTGGAGGATCGCCTCCATCAGCTCCCGGTGGTACTTCATGACCGGGCACTGGCCGGTGAAGAAGGCGTGCGACTTCGACCAGCCCAACCCGATCCGGACCGACAGGGAGCCCTCCTTGGCGGCCTCGTCGGACGCGCCGGGGTCGCCGGTCACGTACAGGCCCGGGATCCCGATGGACCCTCCGGCCCTGGTCACGTCCATCGCGGTGTTGAGCACGCTGGCGGGCGCCTCCTTCGAGGCTCCCTCTCCCGTCCCGTGCGCCTCGAAGCCGACCGCGTCCACCGCGCAGTCCACCTCGGGGACGCCCAGGATCCGTTCGATCTGCCCGGCCAGGTCCCCCTCGGCCACGTTCACCGTCTCGCACCCGAAGCTGCGGGCCTGCGCCAGCCGCTCCTCCTTCATGTCCGCGACGATCACCACCCCCGCGCCGAGCAGCCGGGCCGACGCGGCGGCGGCCAGCCCCACGGGTCCGGCTCCCGCGACGTAGACGCTCGACCCCACGCCCACGCCCGCGGTGACGCAGCCGTGGTAGCCGGTCGGGAAGATGTCCGAGAGCATCGTCAGGTCCAGGATCTTCTCCATCGCCTGGTCGCGGTCGGGGAACACGAGGAGGTTCCAGTCCGCGTAGGGCACGAGCGCGTACCTGGCCTGCCCGCCGACCCAGCCGCCCATGTCGACGTAGCCGTAGGCCGAGCCCGGCCGGTCCGGGTTCACGTTCAGGCAGATCTCCGTGCGCCGCGCCTTGCAGTTGCGGCAGCGCCCGCAGGAGATGTTGAACGGGACCGAGACGAGGTCGCCCACCTTGACGAACTCCACGTCGGGCCCGGTCTCGACCACCTCGCCGGTGATCTCGTGGCCCAGGACCAACCCTTCCGGCGCGGTGGTGCGCCCCCGCACCATGTGCTGGTCGCTGCCGCAGATGTTGGTGGCGACGACCTTCAGGATCGCCCCGTGCGGCACCTTGCGCCCGACGTTCGCCGGGTTGACCCCGGGGCCGTCCTTGATGACGAACTCGGGGTAGTCGACGTCCTCGACCTCGACCCGGCCCGCGCCCCTGTACACCACACCCCTGTTGCCGGTCATGTCCTTCCCGCCTCTCCGCCCCCGGGAGGGGGCACTTTCCCCTCTGGTTTCCGGTCGGGGCGAGGAGCAACCGGACACGGCGTGTCTATCCGGATTCTTTGCCGGATCGGGGTGTGCAGTCAGCGCGGGGGAGGGGG
>NZ_QPFC01000312.1:0-10172 GCF_003427465.1 Nocardiopsis sp. TNDT3
GCCCCGGGGCCCGCCCCCTCAGGCGGCCAGCGACAGGACCCGGGCCTGGTGGGCGGGCGCGGTGGCGGGCCGGTAGTCGCCCAGACCGGTGCCCGTCCGGGTCAGCCGGGCTGTCACGGTGCGCTCGTACAGCCCGCCCAGCACGTCGGACAGGCTCAGCCCCAGGGAGCGGTAGACGGCGGCGAGCACCTCGGAGGAGGCCTCCTTGCGCCCGCGCTCGATCTCGGACAGGTAGGGCAGCGAGACCTGGGCGTCCTCGGCCACCTCGCGCAGCGTGCGGCCCTGTTCGTTGCGGGTGCGCCGCAGCAGGTCGCCGATGAGGTCGCGCATGAGGGGTTCCGGCGGCTCCTCGGCGCGCCTGCCCGCGCGGGCCTCGTCCAGGGAACTCAGGACGTCGGTCATCGGGCCTCCACGGTTGTCGTGCGCGACGGTCTCACCCGACGAGCCTACGCCGCCGCGGTCTCGCGGGGGAGTGCGTCCACAGGCGTTCTGCGAAGGGCAGAACCGTCCGGGCCGCGCGTGCGTCGCATCCGCTGTCGGGCACCCCGGCCCCCGCGCCGCGGGGCCGACGCCGCGGCCGAGGAGAGCCGGTGCCCCCGAGGAGAGAGGCCAGGGTTGTGGACACGACCGCCAGGACAGCCGGAACAGGGAGCCCGCCCCGGGAGGAGTTCTCGACCGCGCGCAGGCGCGTGCTGCGCACGCGCAGCCTCATCGCGCTCGGCGTCTACGCGCTGACCTGGGCCCTGGTGTTCGTGGTGCTGGCGACCGCGCACTCCATGGGCGCGCTCGCCGTCTCCCAGGACGGCATGGCCTCCGTGCTGTTGGTGAGCCTCCTGCTCGCACCGGTGCTGCTGTGGCTCGTGGTCAAACCGCTGCACGTGCTCGGCCGCGCGCTGACCCGCTGGCTCGGCGGCCACCGGGTGCTCTGGACGACGCTGCTGGTCGTGGCGGCCCTGGCCCTCGGGGTCGCCGCCCTGACCGCGCTCACGGCCGACCCCGCGCTCGGCGCGGTCGCCGCGGGGGATCTCGTCACGCCGCTGGCCGAGGGCGTGGCGCTCCTGTCCGCCGCCGCCCTGGTGGCGCTGCCGATGACCGTCCTCTACGCCGCCCTGCGCGTGGACCGGCCGATGCCCGAGTCCATCACGCGCGGCCTCCTCGCCCTGGCCCTCCAGGCGGTCGCGAACTGGTAGCCGGCCAGGCCACGGCCGGGCACGGAACGCGCAAAGCCTTGGTGCCGGGCGCGTGTCCCGCGTGTTTTCGCCGTCACCGAGCGGGCAGGGGGTGAGGGCGTCAACATCCGGGAGGAACAGATGGAGATCACCGGAATCATCAGTGCGATCATCGTCGGCCTGATCGTCGGCGCACTGGGACGCCTCATCGTCCCCGGCAAACAGCACCTGCCGATCTGGCTGACCCTGGTCCTGGGCATCGTGGCCGCCTTCATCGGCGGTTGGATCGCCGCGGGGCTCTTCGGCGCCGGGTGGATCATCACGCTGATCATCCAGGTGCTGGTGGCCGCAGCGATCGTCTACCTCGCCGACGGCTTCTACTCCAGGGGAGCGAAGGGCCGCACCGCCTGACCCCGCGGCCGACGAGGTCCGGAGAGGCACCGCCGCCGCACCGGAGGCCGACCCGCGAGGTCCGCCTCCGGGCGGCGCCGTCCCGTGCCGCTAACCGAGCGCCTCGTCCACGCCCACGGCCCGGCCCAGGCGCACGGAGGCCTCGGCGGCCTCCAGCACGGCCACCACATCCCGGCCGAAGCGCACGTCGCAGGGGTCGCCGACCTCTCCTTCCACCTGTGCCAGCAGCCGGTCGACCGCCGTGCCGAACGCCTGCACCGGGCTCCGGTCGCCGCCGGGCACCGGCACCCAGCCCCGATCGCCGTGCAGCACGACCTCGAAGGCCTTGGCCTCGGGCGCGGCGTCCACGGTCACCGCGAACGAGCCGACCGCGCCGCTCTCGTGCCGCGTGAGCATGTGCACGGTGTCGCGCGGCCCGGCCATCGCCGTCACCTGCGTGACCGGGCCGAGCACGGGCAGCACCAGCGACAGCACGTGCGGGCCCACGTCCCACAGGCCTCCCTTCTGCTGACGCCAGCGCGAGCCGCCGTAGGGGTTGCCGGGCTCGAAGATCGAGGCGAACAGCGTCGCCCGCACGCCGTGCCAGCCGCCCTCCGCCGCGGCCGAGTCCACGAAATCCACCACGTTGTCCGAGAAGCGGCTGGTGAAGAAGACCACCGACGCCAGCCCGCGCGCCTCGGTCTCGGCGACCACCGCGTCCGCCGCCAGGGTCGACAGCGCCAGCGGCTTGTCCAGCAGCAGGTGCTTGCCCGCCCGGGCGGCGCGCAGGGCCAGGTCGCCCTGGATGTGGGGCGGCAGCGCGATCGCCACGGCGTCCACGTCGTCCAGCAGCGCCTCGAAGTCCTCGTACGCCCGGGTCCCGTAGCGTTCGGCGAGCGCCGCCGCCTTGACCGCGTCGCGTCCCCACACCCCCGCCAGGGTGGCGCCGGGGTGGGCGTCCAGCGCCGCGGCGTGCGTCTCCGCGGCCCAGTAGCCGGTGCCCAGCAGACCGAACCTGAGTCCCATGCGTGCTCCCTCGTCCCTTGTGTCCACCGTCTCACCATTGTCCATGGAAGCGCTCCCACACTCCCGGTCGGGGCCGATCGCCCGCGGCTCCCCGCCCGGCGCCTCAGGGGTGCAGACGGCGCGCCCCCGCGGACGGCAGGGCACCGAACGCGGCCGGTTCCTCGAAGCCCCGCTCCCGGTAGGCCTCCAGCACCGCCTTCCCGCAGGCCTCCACGCGCCCGGTCTCCACCAGGGCGACCACGCACCCGCCGAAGCCGCCGCCGGTGATCCTGGCCCCCAGCGCGCCCGCGGCCAGCAGCGCGTCCACCGCGGTGTCCACCTCGGGCACGCTCACCTCGTAGTCGTCGCGCAGCGAGGCGTGGGAGGCGGTGAGCAGCGGCCCCACCTCCCGTGTGCGCCCGGACCGGAGCAGGTCCACGGCCCGCAGCACCCGCTCGTTCTCGGTCACCACGTGGCGCACCCGGCGGCGGGACACGTCGTCGGGCAGCGCGGCCAGGGCGCCCGGCAGGTCGGTGACGTCGCGCAGGGCCGCCACCCCCAGGACGCGCGCGGCCTCCTCGCACGAGCGGCGGCGCTCGGCGTAGGCGCCGTCCACGTGCCGGTGCGGGGCGCGGGTGTCCACCACCAGCACGGTCAGCCCGTCCGCGGAGGGGTCGAAGGGCACCTGCTCGGTCTCCAGGGTGCGCGTGTCCATGAACAGGGCGTGCCCCTCGGTGGAGAGCATGGACGCGGACTGGTCCAGGATCCCGCAGGGCATGCCCACGAAGTCGTTCTCCACCCGCTGGGCCAGCCGGGCCACCCCGCCCGGCGCGAGGTCGGCCCCGTACAGGGAGGCCGCGGCCATGACGGCCGCGCACGACAGCGCGGCCGACGAGGACAGGCCCGCCCCGCTCGGGATCGTGCTGTCCACCAGCAGGTCCAGCCCGTCCACCGGGTGGCCCTCGTCCCGCAGGACCCACAGCGCCCCGGCGGGGTAGGCGGCCCACCCCTCCACCGCGCCGGGGACCAGGTCGCCCACCGGGCCCGCGTACTCCTCCGGCGACTGCCGGGAGAGCAGCCGCACCCGCCCGTCCGTCCGCCGGGCGGCCGAGGCCGTCAGCGCGTGGGGCAGGGCGAAGGGGAGCACGAACCCGTCGTTGTAGTCGGTGTGCTCGCCGATGAGGTTGATCCGCCCCGGCGCGGTCCACACGCCCTCGGGCCCGTACCCGAACGCCGAGTGGAACGCGGTCGTCACGTCGTCCACGAGGTCCTGCCTTCCTGCTGTGCGATGGGGGTCAGGCCGTGCCGCGCCGCGCCAGGACGAACTCCCAGGCGTCGGCGACGGTCTCCTCCAGCGTGCGCACCGGCGTCCAGCCCAGCTCCTGACGGGCCCGGTCGTTGGCCGCGACCAGGACGGCCGGGTCGCCCGCGCGGCGCGGGCCGTCCACCACGGGCACCGGGCGGCCGGTCACCCGCCGGACCGCCTCGATCACCTCGCGCACGCTGTGCCCGCCGCCGGTGCCCAGGTTGTGGACGCGGAAGACGCCCGGGCGCACGCTCTCCAGGGCGCGCAGGTGCGCGTCGGCCAGGTCGGCGACGTGCAGGTAGTCGCGCACCGCCGTTCCGTCCCGGGTCGGGTAGTCGGTGCCGAACACGCTGGCGTGCCCGTCCCCCTCGGCGGCCACCCGCAGCAGGTTCGGCACCAGGTGCGTCTCGGTCTCGTGCCGCTCCCCGAAGCCCAGGTGCGCCCCCGCCACGTTGAAGTAGCGCAGGCTCACCGCGCCGACACCGTGCGCCGCGGCCCACGACTCCAGCATGTGGTCGACGGCGAGCTTGCTCGCGCCGTAGGGGCTGGTGGGCACCGCCGGGTCGGTCTCGCGGATCGGCGCGTCGCCCGCGGGGTCGCCGTAGACGGCGGCGCTGGAGGAGAACACCACGCGCCCCACGCCGTGGCGCCGCACGGCCTCCAGCAGGGCCAGCGTCCCCGACACGTTGGTGTGCCAGTACTTGCCCGGGTCCGCCACCGACTCGCCCACCAGGGACTTGGCGGCGAAATGCAGCACGGCGTCCACGGACGGGTCCAGCACGTCGGCGGCCTCGCGCACGTCGGCCACCACCAGCCGGGCCCCCTCGGGCACGGCGTCCGCGTGCCCGGTGGACAGGTCGTCCAGGACGGTCACGGCGTGGCCGGCCCGCAGCAGCAGGGCGGTCACCACGCTCCCGACGTATCCGGCGCCCCCGGTGACGAGCAGCCTCACGGCGCGACCTCCCGCAGCCGCTCGGCGACGGTCTCGGGCGCGACGTCGCTGATGAACGCGCCCATGCCGGACTCGGTTCCGGCCAGGTACTTGAGCTTGCCCGGCGCACGCCGCACCGAGAACAGCTCCAGGTGCAGGTGGGCCAGGTCGCGCCGGTCGCGCACGGGCGCCTGGTGCCAGGCGGAGATGTAGGGCAGGGGCGCGTCGTAGAGCGCGTCGAAGCGGCGCAGCAGGTCCAGGTAGAGGCGGCCGAAGTCCTCGCGCTCCTCCTCCGACAGCGCGGGCAGGTCGGGCACCTGCCGGTGCGGGTACAGGTGCACCTCCACGGGCCAGCGGGCCGCGGCCGGGACGAAGGCCGTCCAGTGCTCGGTCCTGGCCACCACCCGGATCCCGGCCTCCTGCTCGGCGCGCAGCACGTCGGCGAACAGCGAGCCGCCGGTGCGCTCGCGGTACTCCTCGGCGGAGTCGAGCATCCGCCGGGTGCGGGGGGTGACGAAGGGGAACGCGTAGATCTGTCCGTGCGGGTGGTGCAGGGTCACCCCGATCTCGGGCCCCCGGTTCTCGAAGCAGTACACCTGCTCCACGCCCGGCATCGCCGACAGCGCCTCGGTCCGGTCGATCCAGGCGGCCATGACCGTGCGGGCCCGCTCGGGGCCCAGGTCGGCGAAGGACGCGTCGTGGTCGGAGCCGAAGACGAGGACCTCGCAGCGGCCCGCGGCCACGCGCCGGGACGGCTCCAGCTCCCCGACCCCCTCCAGGGCGCGACCGTCGTCGCGCACCAGCGAGGGGAAGCGGTTCTCGAAGGCGACCACGTCGTAGGAGGCGGCCGGGACCTCGGTCAGGCGCCCCTCCGCCGAGGGGCACAGCGGGCAGTCGTGGCTGGAAGGCAGGTGGGTGCGGCCCTGCCGGTGGGAGGCCACCACCACCCACTCGCGCAGCAGGGGGTCGAAGCGCATCTCCGCGCCCGTCGCGGACGGGGGCAGCTCGCGCAGGTCGGGCGCGGGTTCGCGGGCGGTGTCGCCCTCGTCGAAGTAGACGATCTCGCGGCCGTCGGCCAGCCGGGCCGAGGTCCTCCTCATCCGTCCTCCCTCTTCCTCGGTCGCACGTCGGCGACCACCAGGCGGCCCACGTGCTCGGTCAGCGCGGCCCGGACGGCCGGGTCGGTTCCGGAGTCGGTGACCAGCACGTCGCAGCGGTCCAGCGGCGCGATGGTGCTGATCCCGACCGTGCCCCACTTGCTGTGGTCGGCGGCGACCACGAGGGAGGCGGCGGCCTCCACCAGGGCGCGGTTGGTCTCGGACTCCATGAGGTTGGGCGTGGTGAACCCGGCGCGCTCCTGCATGCCGTGCACGCCCAGGACGAGGACGTCCAGGTTGAGGCCGCGCACGGAGGCGAGCGCGAGCGGGCCCACGAGCGCGTCGGAGGGCGTGCGGAAGCCGCCGGTGAGCGCCACGGTCTGGTCGGGCCGCGCGGCCCGGTGGAACACCTCGGCCACGCGCAGCGAGTTGGTGACGACCGTCAGCCCCGGCGTGTCGGTGAGGTACTCGGCGACGGTGGCGGTCGTGGTGCCCGCGGACAGGCCCACGGCGCTGTGCGGCTCGACCAGCTCGGCCACGGCCCGCGCGATGGCGTGCTTCTCGTCCTCCTGACGGGTGGACTTGGCCTCGAAACCGGGCTCCTCGGTGCGCGCGCCCTCCGGTGCCACGGCCCCGCCGTGCACCTTGCGCACCTCGCCCCGGCTCTCCAGGGCGTCGAGGTCGCGGCGCACGGTCATGTCCGACACCGAGAGGCTCTCGACCAGGTCGGCCACCCGCACCGCCCCGCTGCGCCGCACCTGTTCGAGGATCAGCTCCTGCCGTTGCGCAGCCAGCATCCGCCCCCCAGGCATGATCGAAAATGTGGGAATGTGTTGGATCCAGTGTTCCAGGTTCCCCTCCGGTGTCAATGGTACCCACCCTCTCGCCGGAAAACTGTTGGAAAACGTTGGGACCTGTTGACAGAGCCGGGGGTGCGTGTCGAACATATTAAAACGTTCGTGTGACCGCCTTCACATCAGTTCACCCCCTTCGAAGGAGGCCCCCATGCACCACGGACCACCGGGATCGTCGGGACCGCCCGGCCCGCCGGGCCTGAGGCGCCGCACCCTGCTGCGCGGTCTGGCCGGCGCCGGAACGCTGCTGGCCCTGCCCTCCCTGGCGGGCTGCGGAGCGGGCCGGCGCGGGGACCCGAACCTGGTCACCCTCGCCTCCAACCGGGCCAACCCCGCCCAGCGCGAGGCCGTCGCCGAGAGCGTCGGGCTCTTCGAGGCGGACTCCGGGCTGACCGTGGAGGTCAACACCTTCCAGTCCACCGCCTTCCAGGAGAGCGTCAACAACTACCTCCAGGGCACCCCGGACGACGTCATCGGCTGGTTCGCTGGCTACCGGACGCGCTTCTTCGCCGAACGCGGCCTCATCAGCGACGTCTCCGAGGTCTGGGACCGCCACTTCGGGGACGTCTTCACCGACCAGGTGCGCGGGCTGTGCACGGCCGACGACGGCAAGCAGTACATCGTCCCCGACTCCACCGCGCCCTGGGCGGTCTTCCACCGCAGGAGCGTGTTCGAGGAGCACGGCTACGAGGTCCCCGCCACCCGCGCGGAGTTCGAGGAGCTGTGTGTGCGCATGCGCGCGGACGGGCTCGAACCCCTCGCCTCGGGCATCCGCGAGGGCTGGCCCGCGATGGGCATGTTCGACCACCTCAACCTGCGGCTGAACGGCCCCGAGTTCCACCTGGAGCTGCTCAACGGCGACCACTCCTGGGACTCCGCCGAGGTCAGGAGTGTCTTCGGCACCTGGGCCGAGCTGCTGCCCCACCACCAGCCCGACCCCCTGGGCCGGGGGATCAACGAGGCCCAGACCGCCCTGGTCCGGCGCGAGGCCGGGATGATGCTCTGCGGCATGTTCATCACCCACGTCTTCCCCGAGGGAGAGGACCTGGACGACCTGGACTGCTTCGCCTTCCCCGAGTTCGACCCCGCGATCGGCGCCGACGCCGTCGAGGCGCCCATCGACGGGTTCATGCTCTCCGGGGACCCGCGCAACCCCGACGGGGCCCGCGAACTCGTGGGGCACCTGGGCACCCTCCGGGCCCAGGAGATCTACACCGCCATCGACCCGCAGGCGCTCCCCACCCACCTGGACGCCGACACCAGCGGGTTCAGCGCCCTCGACGCCAAGGTCAACGACATGGTCGCCAACGCGGGAGCGCTCACCCAGTACATGGACCGGGACACCCGTCCCGACTTCGCGTCCGTCGTCATGATCCCCGCGCTCCAGCGCTTCCTCGAACAGCCGGACGACATCGCCGACCTGACCGCCAGCATCCAGCGCCAGAAGGTCTCCATCTTCGGCGGCTGAACCAGAAGGGAGAGCAGGTGTGGTGTCGAACGCCCCCTCACCGCCTCGAAACCCGACCCCGGGGTCCGCGCAGGCCCCGCCCGGCCGGTCCCCGCGCGCACGCGGGAGCATGCGCCACAGCCGAGGGGACCGGATCGCCCTCGGCCTGATGCTGGGCGTGCCCGCCCTGCTCGTGGTGGGCCTGGTCTGGCTGCCCGCGATGGCCACGGTCGTCCTGTCCTTCACCCGCTGGGACGGCATCGGCGGCCTGGACACCATCGAGTGGATCGGGACGCGCAACTACACGGACGCGTTCACGATCTACCCGCCCTTCGCACCGGCCCTGCGCAACAACCTGGTCTGGCTGGTAGCGCTGTTCGCGGTCCCCACCCTCCTGGGGATGTTCCTGGCCGTGCTGCTCGACCGCGAGCTGCGCGGCGGTTCGGTCTACCGGAGCGTCTTCTACATGCCGGTCGTGCTGTCGCTGGCCCTGGTCGGGTTCATCTGGCAGCTCGTCTACTCCCGCGACCAGGGGCTGCTCAACGCCTTCCTCGCCGTGGTCGCCGACGTTCCGCCCGTGGACTGGTTCGGCGACCCCGAGATCAACCTGTACGCGGTCCTGGTCGCGGCCGGGTGGCGGCACACCGGCTACATCATGCTGCTCTACCTGGCCGGGCTGAAGGCGGTCGACCCCTCCCTGCGCGAGGCCGCCGCGATCGACGGCGCCGGGCCGGTGCGCACGTTCACCAGGGTCGTCTTCCCGGCCCTGCTGCCCATCAACCTGGTCGTGCTCGTCGTGACCGTCATCGACGCGCTGCGCGCCTTCGACATCGTGTGGATCATCAACCGCGGCCGCAACGGCCTGGAGCTGATATCGGCGCTGGTGACCTCCAACGTCATCGGCGAGGCCAGCCGGGTGGGCTTCGGCTCGGCGCTGGCCGTGGTCATGCTGGTGATCTCGCTGGTGTTCATCGTCGTCTACGTGTCCACCATGCTGAGAGGGGCCTACCGGTGACCGCCACGACCCTCCCCGACGCCTCCCGGCGGCACCGCCGCCCCAGGGTCCGCCCGGCCCGGCTGGTGCTGCACGCCTTCCTCGGCGCCACCGCGCTGGCCTGGTTCTTCCCCATCCTGTGGGCGCTGGTCAACTCGCTGCGCGACTACGAGTACACCGCCCTGCACGGCTACCTCTCCCTGGGCGGGTTCACCCTGGACAACTACGCGCGGGCGTGGAACGAGGGCGAGCTGCCCGGCTACTTCTGGAACTCGCTGGTCATCACGGTCCCGGCCGTGCTGCTGACCCTGTTCCTGTCCTCCTGCGCGGCCTTCGTGCTCTCCAGCTACTCGCGCGGGTTCAACCTGACGATGCTCGCCGTGTTCCTGGCCGCGAACCTGCTCCCGGCCCAGGCGCTGCTCGTCCCGCTGTTCCGGCTCTACACCTCCATCCCCCTGCCGTACTGGATCAGCGAGTCCGGCTCCCTCTACGACAGCCACATCGGCGTGGTCCTCATCCACACCGCCTTCCAGATCGGGTTCTGCACGTTCGTGCTGAGCAACTTCATGAAGGCCATGCCCGCCTCCCTGCTGGAGGCGGCCAGGGTGGACGGGGCATCGGTCTTCCAGCAGTACTGGAGGGTGGTGCTCCCGCTGTGCCGCCCGAGCCTGGCGGCCCTGGCCACCCTCCTGGTCACCTGGATCTACAACGACTTCTTCTGGGCGCTGGCGCTGCTGTCCAGCGGGGACAAGCTGCCCATCACCACCGCGCTCCAGAACCTCCAGAGCGCCTTCTTCGTCGACTACAACCTGCTCTCGGCCGGGTCGATCATCGTCGCCCTGCCCACGCTCGTCGTGTTCTTCGCGCTGCAACGCCACTTCGTCGCCGGACTCACCCTGGGAGCGAGCAAGGGTTGACTTCCTCTCCTGCCGGAAGGCAGGAGATTCCGGAACCACCTACCGGTGGTTCGAGGCCAATG
>NZ_QPFC01000313.1:0-4240 GCF_003427465.1 Nocardiopsis sp. TNDT3
CCGGGGCCGCCGCGCGGAGCCCGGAGATGGTGCGCCCCCGCGTGAGACTGGTGTCGGCCCGGCTCACCGAACCGGGCAAGGCGCTGCTCACCACATTCGGCGGAAGCGCGCTGATCGTGGCGTTCTTCCTCACCCTGTCCGGTCTGTGAACCCCGGCCGGTCCCTGAGCACGGACCGGCCGATCCGGCCGAGCAGCCGTTCCGGGGAGCCGTCGCCGCGTCCGGCCGGGTAACCGAGGTCGCGCGTGCCCCCGCCGCCGGCCATGCGCAGCAGCAGGCCGCCCGCGGCGGTGGCCGCGAGCCCGCCCGTCACCGCGGCGGCCGCGGCCAGCCGCTCGCGGAAGCGGGTGTCCCGGTGCGCGGCCATCTCCGCGATGGCGCGGTCCGTGGCGCCGAAGGCCCCGCCGCACAGCAGCGGGTCCAGCTCGTGGGGCCGCCACCGCGCCTGCCAGGGGCTCAACGGGGGCAGTCCGCCGGGCACCGAGGACGTGCGCGGCTTCCAGCGGACGGGCCCCGCAGCGCCGACCGGGCCGGGAACCGGGTCCGGCACCGTGAGCCGCTTGGGCGCGGGACCGCCGTAGCGCAGTTCGCCGGGGGCGTTGGTGAGCATCTCCGCGAGCAGCTTGGCGCAGGCACGGGCGTCTCCCAGCGCGGTGTGCTGTCCGGTCGGCCAGTCGCCGCTGAGCCGGTGGGAGGCCTTGGGCAGCGAGTACCGCTCCAGCTCCACCTGGGAGCGCAGCGCGCGCAGCGTGCACAGCCCGGCCTGGCCCGTGGGAAGCCCGGCGGGCACCAGTTCCGAGGCCAGGAAGCGCTGTTCGAAGTCGAGGTTGTGGCCGACCACGACCGCCCCGGAGAGCAGTTCGGTGAGTCTGGGCACCACCTGGGCCGCGGTCGGGGCGCCCACCGTGTCGCCCTCGCCGATGCCGTGGAACTCCCGGCCGCCCACCGGCGCGCGCGGGTCGATCAGAGTGCTGAACTCCTCCACGAACTTGCCGTCGCCGCGCACGCGCACCACGGCGATCTCCACGATGCGCGCGCCCTCGCGCGGTTCGAGGCCGGTGGTCTCCATGTCGAGCACCGCGTACTCCAGGTCCGCCGCCCGCATGCCGACCCTGCGCCGGGTCAGCGCGCCCATCCGCAGCGTTCCCATCGTGTGACCCACTCCCTCGTACCTCGTGTCGAACGGCCGTCCCACCTCGCCGCGTACCGGCAACGACCTTACTCCCCGCGTCCGACAGCGGACCCCGCGCACGTGGCGGGCCCCTCCCGGCGGCGGGGGGCCGACCGCTCCGGTCAGCCCCCGGACCGCGAGGCGTCTGCGGTCGGGCCGGTTCCGCGACCGCGGGGCGACCGGAAGAAAGGGGGGTTATGTAACGTTCTCAGTCGTGTCCACCCACAGGAGGACACTCCACGCGCACCCTGCCCCGACCTCAACGGCGAGGAGAAGCCCGCATGCCCCAGAGCCCGCTGCCCGAGTACGTCCCCCTGGCACAGGTCGTCCGGTCCGGAATGCTGGAGAGCGTCCACTACGGCGCGGTCGTCGGACTGGCCGCGGACGGCCGGATCGCCTACGCGCGCGGCCCCGTGCACCAGCCCATGTTCCCGCGCTCCTCGGCCAAGCCCTTCCAGGCGCTGGCGATGCTGCGGGCGGGCGCGCGCCTGGAGGGGCCCTCGCTGGCCATCGCCGCGGGCAGCCACTCCGGTGAGGAGGCGCACACCGCCGAGACCGAGCGCATCCTGGCCGCGGCCGGGCTCACCGCCGACGCCCTGGGCTGTCCCCCGGCCGCCCCCGGCGGCAGGGAGGCGCGCGCCGCGTTCGTGCGCGCCGGACGCGAGCCCGAGCGCGTGCTGATGAACTGCTCGGGCAAGCACGCGGGCATGCTCGCCGCCTGCATCGCCCGGGGGTGGAGCACCGGGGACTACCTGGAAGCAGAGCACCCCTTCCAGGTCCTGGTCCGCGAGACCATCGAGGAGCTGTGCGAGGAGCCGGTCGCGCACACCGCCGTGGACGGCTGCGGGGCGCCCCAGATGGCGGTCTCCCTGACCGGTCTGGCCCGCGGTCTGTGGCGCATGCGCACCGCCCCCGAGGGCGGTCCTGAACGGGCCGTGGTCGAGGCGATGAGCGCCCACCCGCTGTACGTGGCGGGCAGCGACCGGATCGACACCGACCTCATGAGGCGGATGCCCGGCCTGGTGGCCAAGGGCGGAGCCGACGGGGTGCTGGTGCTCAGCGCCGCCACCGGCGAGACCGTCGCCGTCAAGATCAGCGACGGGGACGCCGAGGAGCGGGCGCGTACGCTGGTCGCACTCGACGCGCTGCGGACCCTCGGTGTGGACGTCTCCCCCGTCCAGGACCGGCTGCGTGTGGACGTCCTCGGAGGTGGCGCCCCCGTCGGCGAGGTCCGCCCGCTCTGACCGACCCCGACCTCGGGAACCACCACCGGAAGGGACACCACCGTGCGGGACACCCTCAACGACATCGTCGTCGTCGGAGCGGGGATGGCCGGGCTGCACACGGCCGAGGCGCTGCGCGAACGCGGGTACGAGGGGCGGCTGACGCTCCTGGGCGAGGAGGCGCACCGGCCCTACTCGCGGCCTCCGCTGTCCAAGGAGGTCCTGACCGGGGTGGGTATGGAGCCCCCGGGCGGCGGCCCGGGCTGGCTGGTGGGCCACCGGGCGCTGCGTCTGCGCGAGGACGAGGCCGTGGACGCGCTGGACCTGGACTTCCGTCCGGGCAGCCGGGCCGTGGGGCTGGACACCGCCGCCCGTGAGGTGAGCGTGTCCGGTCCGGGCGGCGCCGCCTCGACGGTGCGCTACGACGGCCTGGTGATCGCCACGGGCGCGCGGGCGCGCCGCCCCGCCACCGACCTGGCGGGCGTGTACGTGCTGCGCACCCTGGACGACGCCGAGGCGGTGCGGTCGGAGTTCGACTCCGGTGGTCGGCTGGTGGTGGTCGGGGCCGGTTTCGTCGGCGCCGAGGTGGCGGCCAGCGCCCGAGCGGTGGGCATGGACGTGACCCTGGTGGAGGCGGCGCCCACACCGCTGACCCGGGTCGTGGACCCGAGGATCGGCGAGGTCCTCACGGAGCTGCACCGGGAGAACGGCGTCGACGTGCGCCTGGGCGTGGGCGTGGCCGGTTTCGAGGGCCGGGGCCGGGTGGAGCGGGTCCGGCTCGCCGACGGCTCGGCGGTGGAGGCCTCCCTCGTGGTCGCCGGGATCGGCGTGCACCTGAACACCGAGTGGCTGCGCGGGTCCGGGGTGGAGCTGCTGGCCGACGGCTCGGTGGCGTGCGACGAGTACTCCGCGACCTCGGTGCCGAACGTGTACGCGGTCGGGGACCTGGCGAACTGGCCGCACCCGCGCTACGGCGGGCGGATCCGCCTGGAGCACTGGACCAACGCGGGCGAGCAGGGCGAGGCCGCGGCGCACAACCTGTTGGCGGGCGACGGCGGGCGCACGCCCTTCACGCCGGTGCCCTACTTCTGGTCCGACCAATACAGGATGAAGGTCCAGCTGCTGGGCCAGGGCGCGCCCGCCGATCAGGTCGCCTTCGTGCACGGCTCCCCGGAGGACCGAAAGTTCGTGGCCTTCCTGGGCCGGGGCGGAATGCTCACCGGTGTGCTGGGGCTGCGCTCCACGCCCAAGACCATGCGCTACCGGGGTCTGCTGGAGAAGCCGACGACGTGGGACGAGGCGTTGGCGGCCGCGGGGGTCACTCCCGCACGGTGATGGCCCTCTTGGGGCACATGCGTTCGGCCTGGCGGACGCGTTCGCGGGACGCGGCGGCGGGTTCCTCGGTGAGCAGGTAGAGGAAGTCGTCGTCGCGGACCTCGAAGACCTCCGGTGCGGCGGCCATGCACAGGGCGTTGCTCTCGCACTGGTCGTAGTCGACCTCGACTCGCATCGTCGCCGGACTCCTCGCGCGGAAGGGGTGTGATCCCCGACTCTAGCCGGGACGGCCGTGCTGTACGGCTCGGACGGGCGCACCGGCGCACGTCCATGACTTCGCTTTTGTCCATAAAGCGGATGTTGTGTGAACCACCAGTGCGTACACGCTGTCCCACTGCCGACAGCACCGGGCCGTCCGGTGCCGTCGGGAAAGGGGCACACGGGTGAGCGAGGACGAGACCACCGGGAATCCCGAGAACCGTAGGTCGGCGGCGGAGGCCGCCCCCGTGCCGGGACCGGAAGGGACCCCCGTGCCACCGGGTCCAGCGGAGCAGGTGGAGCGGGAGGGGCAA
>NZ_QPFC01000314.1:0-5698 GCF_003427465.1 Nocardiopsis sp. TNDT3
CGCCGCTCAGGTGGTGACCTCCTCCATCCGGGCCCGCGCCGCCGCCTCGACGTTCCTCTTGATGTGCTCCATCTCGGTCGGAACGTTCTGGTTGTACTTGACGGTCATCTGCTCGTCGTCGAAGGGCGCGTCGGGCCTCATGGCGAACTGGTAGCTCCAGGTCAGCCGCACGCCCTCCGGAACCTGCTCGTAGTTCCAGTGGATCCGCACGTACTCGAAGCCCTCGGTCTGGACGCGGTGGGACCACGCCTCCCCCGCCTCGCGGTCCACGGTGCGCTCGGACACCCAGCTCCACACGCGCCCCTGCTTGTCGGGTTGCTTGGTGACGCGGAAGCGCGTGGTGTCGCCGTCCTGCTCCAGGATCTCCACCGAGGAGTGCCAGGTGAAGATCTGGGGCCAGGAGGCGACGTCGTTGGTCAGCTCCCAGACGAAGTCGTAGGGCGCGTCGATGACGACGCTGTGCTCGATGCTTCCGGGCACGGGATCACATTCCTTTCGCGGGGGCCGCGACGCCCCCGTTGACGAGGGTGGACAGCACTGCAGGGGAGGGTGACGCCTCGGCGTCCGCCCCGAGCTTGCGGCCGACACGGCGCTCGATCTCGGCGACGATGCCCATGACGCCCAGGGAGTCGATCCCCAGTTCGTCGAAGGTGCTCGCGGAGGCGGTGGCGGCGTCGGTCCGGACACCGGCGCAGGCGGACATGAGTTCCACCAGCTCCTCCATCTCGATGTGTCTGTCGGGCATGGGTCTCCTCGGAATCTCGTGTGTCGGTTCGGGTCCCGGTGCGCGTGCCGTGTCAGGTGCCGGTCCGCGTGCCGGGTGCGGGTCTGTTCGTCGGCCTGGCTCGGGTCAGACCGACGCGGGTCAGACCGGGTCGGGGCGGGTCAGGACGACGGCGGAGTTGCCGCCGCCCAGGCCGCGCGACAGGACCAGCGCGGTGCGCAGGCGCGCGGCGCGCGGCACCCGCACGACCAGGTCCAGTCCGCTGGGCGCGTCGGGGACGTTGGGTGTGGGCGGTACGACCTGGTGTTCCAGGCTCAGGACGGCGGCGGCCACGTCCAGCGCGCCCGACCCGGCGTAGGCGCGTCCGAAGCCGGTCTTGGGCGCGGTGACGGCCACCCCGCCGGGGAACAGCTCGCGCAGCACGGCGGCCTCGTCGGCGTCGGCCTTGGGCGTGCCCACCGCGTCGGCGAAGACCACGTCCACGTCCTCGGGGGCGACGGCGGCCCGGCGCATCGCCTCCCGGGCCGCGTGCAGGAGTCCGGCACCGCCCGGGTCGAACGATCCGACCCCGCCGAAGGTGCTCGCGTGCCCCGCGACCCGGGCCCGGATCCTGGCGCCGCGCGCCCGCGCGGCGGCCTCGTCCTCCACCACGGCGACGGCCGCGCCCTCGGCCGGGACGTGGCCGGCCGCCTCCTCGGTGAAGGGAAGGTAGGCCGTGCGGGGGTCCTCGCCGCGGCTGAGGACCTCGGCGCCCGCGTGGCAGGCCAGTGCGAACGGGGAGCCGATCGGGGCCTCGCTTCCGCCGACCAGCATCGCGGAGGTCCCGCGCCGCAGGGCCCGTTCGCTCTGGCCCAGGGCGTCGAGCATGCCCGGCTCGTCGGTGACCAGCACCCCGCACATGCCCTTGAGGCCGTTGCTGATGGAGATCTGTCCGGTGCTCGCCGCGTAGAACCAGGCGATGGACTGGTAGGGGCCGACGTGGTCGGGGCCCCTGCTCCACAGGGCCTCGATCTCGCGCTGGCCGAACTCCACGCCGCCCGTGCAGCTGCAGATCAGCACGCCGACCGCGTAGGGGTCGGCGGCGGGGTCCAGCCCCGAGTCGCGCAGGGCCTCGCCGGCCGCGACCATCGCGAACCAGCTGAAGGCGTCGGTCTGGACGACGTAGCGGCCGTCGAGGTGGTCGTGCGGGTCGAAGCCGGGGATCTTCCCGCCCACGCGCACGTGGAAGCCGTCGGTGTCGAAGTCGGGGATCGGCGCGAGGAGCGATCGCCCCTCCCGGACCGCCTCCCAGTACTCCGGGACGCCCACCCCGGCGGGTGAGACCGTGCCGAGTCCGGTGATGACCGTGCTCATACGCGCACCTCGCTGCCCCGGTCGAGGACGACGGCGGACTGGAAGCCGCCGAAGCCGCTGCCCACGGAGAGCACCACGTCGGTGCGCCGCTCGCGCGCGGTCACCGGCACGTAGTCCAGGTCGCACTCGGGGTCGGGCGTGCTCAGGTTGGCGGTCGGCGGCACGACGCCGGTGTCCATGGCCAGCACGCAGGCGGCCAGTTCGATGGAGCCGATCGCGCCCAGCGAGTGCCCCACCATCGACTTGATGGAGGACATGGTCACCCGCCGCGCGTGCTCGCCCAGGGAGCGCTTGACGGCGTCGGTCTCGTGGCGGTCGTTCTGCACGGTGCCCGATCCGTGGGCGTTGACGTAGTCCACGTCGGTGGCCGGGCGCCGCGCCTGGTCCAGGGCGGTGGTGATGGCCCGCGCCATCTCCTGCCCCTCGCGGCGCAGGCCGGTCATGTGGAAGGCGTTGCCGTGGTTGGCGAAGCCCGCCACCCGGCAGCGGATCCGCGCGCCCCGGCGGCGGGCGATCGAGGCCTCCTCCAGGATGAGGACGGCCGCGCCCTCGCCCATGACGAAGCCGTTGCGCTCGCGGTCGAAGGGCCGGGAGGCCCGCGCGGGGTCGTCGTTGCTGTCCGAGGTCGCCCTGATGGCGTCGAAGCAGGCCATGGCGATGGGCGAGATCGGCGACTCGGCCGCTCCCGCGACGACCACGTCGGCGAGGTCGTCCTCGATGGCCTGGGCGGCGTAGCCGACGGCGTCCAGGCCGGACGTGCAGCCGGTGGAGACCGTGCGCACCGGTCCGCGCGCGCCGACCAGTTCGGCGATCTCCCCGGACAGGGCGCTGGGCGTCACCGCCCGGTACAGGTGGGGCGAGGCGGCCTCGGGGTCGACGACCCAGTCGGCGCCGCCCCGGCTCATCTGGACGTAGTCCCTCTCCAGGCGGGTGGTGCCGCCGACCGCCGTCCCCATGCTCACGCCCACGCGCCAGGGCGAGACCTCGGACAGGGGCGGGGCGCTGTCGGCCAGCGCCTCGGCGGTGGCGACGGCGGCGAACTGCACGTACCTGTCCATGCGTTCGGCCTGGTGCTCGTCCAGTCCGTGCGCGGCGGGGTCGAAGTCGACCTCGGCGGCGATCCGGGAGCGGAAGTCGGACGCGTCGAACAGGGTGACGTGGCGGGTGGCTGTGCGTCCCGCGGTGAGCATCTCCCAGAACGCGGACGCGCCGATCGCTCCGGGCGCCACCACGCCGATGCCGGTGACGACGGCCTCGCGTCTCACTGCGCCTCCCCGGGGAGGTCGCGGGCCCGGCTCAGGTCCAGGGCGGAGGCCGCTCGCGCGGCCGCCGCGGGGTTGTGACAGGGCAGGGTCATGCGGTGTTTCCTCCACATGGTCTGAGGGATGCAGAGAACGCGGCTTTCCTTTTCACGTTCGGTAGCGTGTGTATCACGCTGAGCCAACCCTCTCGGCGATGAACGCGCTCCCACGCGCCACCTGGCCAGCCAGCTTCCGTCTCCCGGGCGCGCCCCGGCCCGGGCGCGCTCCGCCGGACCCCGCGCTGGCCGCCTCCGCCCCGGGCGGGTCAGGCCGCCTCCGCCTCGACCACGGCGTCGGGGCACTCCGCGGCGAGGGCGACGAGCGCCTCGTGCTCGGCCGGGTCCACCGTCAGGGCCCAGCGGACCTTGACCGTGGTCCACTCGGTGACGTACCGGCAGTGCGCCTCCGCCGAGGCGGGCAGCCACTGCGCGGGGTCCTTGTCGGCCTTGGAGCGGTTCTGCGCCGCGGTGACCGCCACCAGGGCGACCGGTTCGCCCATGTCGTTGGCGTAGTCGCGGCGGCGGTCGGTGGTCCACTCCGAGGCGCCCGAGTCCCAGGCCTCGGCCAGGGGCACCATGTGGTCGATGTCCAGGGCGCGGGCCTCGGTGTGCGCGCGCCCGTCGTAGTAGGACTCCCACTGTCCGCCGCTCAGGCGGCACCGCTCATCGACCTCGGGCATGACGACGGCCTCCTCGATCAGGACCTCGGCGCGGGTGTTGCAGCCGTCGCGGTCGGTGTCGGCCCAGTGCGGGAACAGGGAGCGGTCGTATCCCTGCCGGTTCTCGTCGGTGACGGGCAGGCCGGCGACGGCGACGGCGAGCGGGACCGCCTCGGCGGCGTGCGCGGCGGCGGGCGCCGGTGCGGTGACGGGCGCCAGCACGGCGGCGGACAGGACGGCGGCGGCGGTGCCCACGGTGGCGCGCACGCGAGCCTCCTTCGGGTTTGACTACGGGTCGCAATCGTTCGTTTCCGGAGAGTGCACACGGGTAACCCGCGGGCGGCCCGTCCCGCCGCTGACCGCAGGGCGCACCAGGGCGATACGGGAGAGTCCGGCGCATCGGCGCACCGGAATCGGCTCTGCCGTCCACAGCCTTCCGGTCAGGCGCTATCGACCGAACCCGAGACGGGGGCCGTTGCCGCCCGTTCCGGCCCGCGACCGGCGGCGGGACGCCCTCCGCCCACGTCGGGGCCCCGCGATCCCGCGGAGACGTCCGCAGCGCGCACCCGCCCCGGAGGACGGCCCCGCGCGCACGCCCGAGCCGGTTTCGGACAAAGGGGTCGCCGTGTGCACACATCCGCCCCCGGCCGTTCCGACGGAACCGACTTTGCCCTAATATGAAAACCATTATCGTTTTTGCTGACCCAGCGGGAGGAGAAACCAGGTGAGGCACGTGTCCCTCCCGCCTGGCAGGACGCGCCCGATGCCCGACGACGCGGCACCCGACGGCGCGGCGTCCGGGCGGACCGGCCCGGCCGGGGTCAGATGGCTGGCCACACGGGCGGGCACGGCCACCGCCGCGGTCGTCCTCGGCGTCCTCCTCGCGGTCTCCGCGGTGCTGGCCATCGGCCTGGGATCGGCGGTGGTCCCCCCGGCCGAGACGGTGCGCTACCTGTGGGCGGCCCTGAGCGGCGGCGTGATCCAGGCAGACGAGGTGGTCCGCTACCAGATCATCTGGCAGATCCGCACCCCCCGGGTCCTGCTCGCCGCCGTCGTCGGGGCCGGTCTGGGGGTCGTGGGCGTGGCCGTCCAGGCCATGGTCCGCAACGCCCTCGCCGACCCCTACATCCTGGGGGTCTCCTCGGGCGCCTCCGTCGGCGCGGTACTGGTCAGCGTGCTGGGCGCACTGTCCGCGCTCGGTATCCACGCGGTCTCCGCCGGGGCCTTCCTGGGCGCGCTGGGCGCGACGCTGCTCGTCCACCTCGTCGCCCGCTCCCCCACGGGGGTCACCCCCCTGCGCCTGGTGCTCACCGGGGTGGCGCTCTCCTTCGGCTTCCAGGCCGTGATGAGCGTGATCGTCTACCTGGCGCCGAGCAGCGAGGCCACCGCCACCGTGCTCTTCTGGACCATGGGGAGCTTCGGCGCGGCCACCTGGAGCTCCCTGCCCGTGGTGGCCGTCGTGGTGGTCCTGGGCATCCTCGTGCTGCGCGGCCTCGCGCGCCCGCTCGACGTGCTGGCCCTGGGCGACGAGACCTCGGCGAGCCTGGGAGTGGACGCGGCCGGGCAGCGCAGGGTCCTGTTCGCGGTGACCGCGGTCATGACCGGGGCCATGGTCGCCGTCAGCGGCGCGATCGGCTTCGTCGGCCTGGTCATCCCCCACAT
>NZ_QPFC01000030.1:0-13059 GCF_003427465.1 Nocardiopsis sp. TNDT3
GTTCGGGGAGGCCCGTCCCGGGCGCCCCGAACGCGCACCAGGCGCGGACAGGGCCGGAGGCGGGCCGGGGCGCACACGATGCGCGCACGTACGCGGGCGGCACCGCCGTCAGATCAGCGACAGCTCGCGGAGCTTGGCCTCGACCCGCGCGTCGTCCGGTTCGACGTGGTGGGACCCGTCCGGGTAGACGACCACAGGGATGTTCGTGCGCCCCGAGATCTCCCGGGCCCGTTCCGTGGCCGCCGGGTCGTGCTCGACGTCGACGTACTCGAAGGGCACCGCCAGCTCGGTCAGCTGCTTCTTGGTGCGTCGGCAGTCCCGGCACCAGTCGGCCCCGTAGACGCGGATCGCGGCCTCGTTCACTCGTCCTCCCCTGGGGTGGTCACCACGCCAGTGTGCCCGACGGTCCTGCCCGCCCGGTCCGGGTGCCGGGCGGGGAAGGGCGTGGGGGTCCGGTGCTGGGAGAAGGGGTCGCCGAGCAGGAAGTGCGCGACGGCCTGTGCGCAGTAGCCGACCGTGTCCCGGGGGAGCTGGTGGGCGGGGAACCACGCGAGTTCGGCGTGCTTGCGGGGTTCGCGGTTGGTGACGGCGCCGTCCCAGCTCCCGCACACGAAGAAGAAGTGCACCCAGCCGGCGTCCTCGTGGCTGTGGACCACGTGCGCGAACTCCAGCTCCGAGGGGCGGACCCGAACGCCGAGCTCCTCCTCGCACTCACGCACCGCCGCGGCGACGACGTCCTCCCCCGCGTCGACCTTCCCGGCCACGCTGGCGTGCCACATCCCCGGGGCGTAGGCGTTGCCGGGGGCACGACGCACCATCAGCACCCTGCCGCCGTCGAGGAGGAGTACGTGCGCGCTCAACGACGGCGCGGCCGGACCGCCGTGGTTGTCGAACCTCTGTTTGACCATGCGCCCATCCTGGCGCAGAGGCGCCAGCGCCGGGCCCGTTCGCGGCGACACCCAGAGATGCCCGGCTCGCAGGGACGGAGCCCGGCACGTTATTGCGCGGCGGGCAGCGGACCGGGGCACCTTATTGCGTAACACGCAATAAGCTGTGCCCCAGGGGCATGGTGGGTCTACGGTGACGCCATGACCACACCGAAGATGCCCGCAGAACACGAAGCCTGGCGCCGGAGCCGGTGGGAGGAGATCGCCGGAGCCGACGGCAAGGCCAAGGTCGTCGTCACCGCCAGGATCACCGGTCCGGGTCCCCACACGATCCCCGGGGTCCCCGGCCGATGGCGCACCACCGCGGCAGGAGCCCTGACCGTGACGGCCGAGGCCGCCGACGGCGTGCGGATTGCTGACAGCCCGGTCGACGGAACGGTCCCCGTCCCCTCCGGCAGCTCCCTGCGGTTCCCCGACGACCGCGTCGGCTTCGCCAGCGGCGCGGACGGCTCCTACGGCCTGGTCGTCATGGACCAGGGCCGCGTCGAGCGCACCGGACTCACCGGCATCGACACCTTTCCCCACGACCCCGCCTGGGTCCTCACGGGCCAGTACCGGGCAGCTCCCGAAGGACGCCGGATCGAGGTGCCGCGGCTGACCAGCCCGCGCAGCACCGAAGCCATCCTGGCCCCCGTCGACCTGGTCGTGACCATCGACGGCACCGAACACGTCCTGGCCGTCCTCCAGGACTTCCCCGATCAACGGCTGATGATCTTCACCGACGAGACCAACGGCGATTCGACGCCGACGATCGGCCGCTGGCTGATGCTGCCGCTGCTGGAGCCCGGCAGCACCCTGACGGTCGACTTCAACAAGGCGACGCTCTCGTACCACCACCTGAATCCGGACGTGTTCGTCTGTCCGCTCTCACCGCCCGGCAACCACCTGCCGATGCGCGTCGAGGCCGGCGAGCGCGCCCTGGTCCACGCCGCCACCAGCACGAAGGGAAGGCCCGCATGAGCCGGGAACTGAAGGACAAGGCTGTCAGCTACCTCCGCGCGCTGGAGGACCGCGACTGGAAGAGCGCCCGGGGCCTGTGCGCCGAGACAGCCACCGTCTGGCACAACGACGGCAAGGGCGAGCAGTCCATCGAGGAGAACATCGCCGGGATGGAAGGGCTGATGGCCACCATCGAGTCGATGCGCTACGACGTCCTGCGCCAGCTCTCCCAGCCGGGTGAGGTCCTCCAGCAGCACGTGATCCACGTCGCCACCACCAGCGGCACGCGCGGCGAGGTCCACGCCGCGGTCTACTTCGGCTTCGACGAGGCCGGGCGGATCAGGCGTATCGAGGAGTACGCCAACTTCGTCCCCGTCGGCGGCCAGGACGGCTGACGGCAGCGGTCGGCACACGCCCCTCAACGTCGCGGCGCACAGCTCGCGGCGCGGCGTTGGGGGGCGCATTCGTTCACCGTCGTCACCGAGGGCGGCAACCGGGTGGAACCATCCCCGCGTGCGTGGGGCTCACCCGCACCGGTGGGGGCGAAGACCTCCGGGAACCGATCGGGGTCGGCAACCCTTGCGATGGTGACGATCACGGCCCGCCTCCCAGACGTCGCGAACGGCTCGTCACCGTCAGTCAACACCGTAGAACCTCGACTTCGGCTGAGTTCGAGTGCTCGCGCCAGCACCGGGCACGGCGGCCGCCATCAGGCCTTCCTCGCCTCGGGGACACCGGGGGCCGCGGGCTCCTTCCAGCGACCGGTCGAGAGGAAGTCCTCCAGCACCTTGGTGTACGGCTTCAGGTCGAGCTTGAGCTCCTTCTCGACCCACGTGTCGTCGTAGTAGTTGTGCATGTACCGCTCGCCCTGGTCGCACATGAGCATGACGACGCTGCCCTTCTCCCCGTCGGAGAGCATCTCGGCCACGATCCGCAGCGCGCCCCACAGGTCGGTCCCCGTCGAGGGCCCCGCACGGTGGCGCAGCCGGGAGAGGAGCAGACGCATGGCCGCGATCGAGGCGGCGTCGGGCACCGAGACCATCCGGTCCACGACCGCGGGCAGGAACGAGGGCTCCACCGTCGGACGCCCGATCCCCTCGATGTGGGAGGGCTTTCCCTTGATCCAGGCCGAGGGGTCCTTGGGCCACTGGCTCTTGGGGCGGCCCTCGTTGACCGTCCAGTTCGGGAAGAACGCCGAGTTCTGCGGGTCGACCACGCACACCCGGGTGTCGCGGCGGCTGAAGCGGATGTGGCGGCCGATGGTCGCGCTCGTGCCCCCGGTGCCCGCTCCCACCACGATCCACTTGGGGTCGGGGTGGCGCTCCTCGGCGATCTGCCGGAAGATCGTCGCCGCCACGTTGTGGTCGTCGCGGTAGTCGTAGGCCCGCTCGGCGTAGGTGAACTGGTCCATGAAGTGGCCCTTGGGGGACTCCGCGGCCAGGCGGGCGGCCTCCTTCTCGATGTCGCCGTCGGGTCCGGGGTTCCTGACCTCTCCCCCGTAGGACCTGATGAGCTCCACCTTCTCCCGGCTGGTGCTCTCGGGCACCACGGCCGTGAACTCCAGCCCCAGGAGCTTGGCGAAGTAGGCCTCGGAGACCGCCGTGGAACCGCTGGAGGCCTCGAACACGTGCGTGCCGGGTTCGATCCACCCGGTGCACAGCGCGTGCAGGAACAGCGCGCGGGCCATGCGGTGCTTCAGGCTGCCGGAGGGGTGGACGGACTCGTCCTTGACGTAGAGGTCGATGCCCCACTCCACGGGGAGCGGGAACTGGAAGACGTGCGTGTCCGCCGAGCGCGTGGCGTCGGCGTGCAGCAGCCGGACCGCCTCCTTCACCCAGGCCCGTTTGCGGCCGTCGTAGTGGTCGACGATGCGCGTGGTGACGGCGGCGGTGTCCTGCTGGCTCTGTGTCGTGGTCATGAGCCGGAGCTACCCGCGCGCCGGTCACGGGGACCGGCGCAGGAGGGAAATCGCTGCTCAGACTTCCGATTCCGTCCCGTTTCCCAGTCTTGGTCCCGGGCTTCGCGAGCGGTTTCGGCTGCTCCGCTTCAAGCAATCGGGGAGGGCCGCCACACGGCAGCGCGGGCCACGGCCTTCCCACCCGGGCGAGCGACGACCGTGCCCGTCCACCGCCGACGAAAGCGTGGTGGGGCGTGGCCGTTTCCGGCCACACCCCACCCGAACTGGCGGAACGGTCGCACGGAGCTGGCCCGGCACGCGCCGTGGAGCCCGTTCGTCACCGGGCCCGTGCATGATCGGGGCCATGGAACGCTGTGACTTCTGTGAACTCCCCATCGGTGGAGGCTGCGCGTGCTCGCTCGTGCGCGAGGCCCGAAACCCCCGCATCCAGAACGGTGGTTCCTCCCTGGGCGACGCGCACTTCCCCGGGGGCACCATCCTCATCTCGCCTCGCGGCGTGGCCCACCGCCCCGGCTGCCTGCACCAGTCCGACTCCGAGATCAAGGCACCGCTCTGGGGCTGGATCCCCGAGCCCGACCCGCAGCTGTGGCACCGCCTCAGCGAGGGCTCCCCCGCCCGGGCGACACACGGCAACACCGAGCGGGTCGCCACACGCCGCTGCCAGAGCTGCGACGGCTGAGGAAAGAGGTGCCCGTGACCGCCGGTCACCGGCGTCCGCCCGTCCTGCCCCGTCCGGTCAGCTCAGCCGGGGAGAAGAAGGGGCCGACAAGGGGTCAGAGGGGTGGCCAGGTCCGCAGGGCGGCGTCGGCCATCCGCTGGAGTTCGTCCCGGTCGGCGCCGCTGATGGCCTGGACGGAGATGCCGTTCGCCATGGTCATGAGGTAGCGGGCGAGCACTTCCGGATCGGCGTCCGGGGGCAGGTCGCCTTCGTCGACGGCCCGTCGGAACCGGTCGCGAAGGCGTGAGAGGTTCTCGACGCGCCAGGCGCTCAGGGTGTCGCGGGCGGGCGGCCCGAGGTGGCTGGTGGCCAGGAAGCCCTGGACACCCAGACATCCGGCGGGGCAGTCCGGCCGGGTGGACACCGCGATCGAGCCGTTGAGGTAGGCCGCGGCCACCTCCCGGGCCGTCGGCTCATCCAGCGCCCGGGTGCCGTAGGAGGCCGGACCCTCGGCGTAGCGTTCCAGGGCCTTGCGGAACAGCTCCTCCTTGTTACCGAAAGCCGCGTACATGCTCGTCTTCGTGATGCCCATGGCGCGGGTCAGGTCGGTCAGGCTGACGCCGGCGTAGCCGTGCTCCCAGAACATCGCCATGGCCCGTTCCAGGGCCTCTTCGGCGTCGAATCCCCTCGGCCGGCCCACCGGCGCTCTCTTGATGCCCTCCACACCCGGCATCCTACCACTTCTGTACCGATCGGACTGGAAATGATGTAGCCTCATTCTGTTCCGATCGGAACATAATTCTGTGGAGGCCGGACCATGCAGAGACTGAAGGACAGGACCGCCGTCGTCACCGGTGGAGGCACGCGGGGAATCGGCCGGGCCACGGCCGCGCGACTGGCGGCCGAGGGCGCGCACGTGTTCATCACCGGGCGGCGCAAGGCCGAACTGGACGAAGCCGCCGAGGTCATCGGCTCCGCGGTCACCGCGGTGCCGGGCGACATCACCGACCCGACCGACCTGGACCGGCTGTACGCCATGGTGCGCGAGCGCGGTCAGGGCCTGGACGTGCTGTTCGCCAACGCGGCCACCGCCTCGTTCGCGACGCTGGAACAGACCGCCGAGGAGGAGTACGACCGCATCTTCGACGTCAACGTCAAGGGCACGCTCCGCACCGTGCAGAAAGCGCTGCCGCTGCTCAACGACGGCGCCTCGGTGATCCTCAACGCCTCCACCACCGTCGACCGCGGCACGGCGGCCTTCGGCGCGTACGCGGCCTCCAAGGCCGCGATCCGCTCCTTCGCTCGGACCTGGGCCAACGAACTGAAGGACCGGGGAATCCGGGTCAACGCGATCTCACCGGGGCCGATCGACACCTCCGGCATCACCGAACTCGCCGGCGAGCAGAACGCCGCGGCCTTCCGGGAGGGCCTGGTCGCCGACGTGCCGATCGGTCGGATGGGCCGCCCCGAGGAGGTCGCCGCCGCCGTGGCCTTCCTCGCCTCCCCGGACAGCAGCTTCCTCCTGGGCGCCAACCTTTACGTCGACGGCGGAGCGAACCAGATCTGACAGCGCTGTGTGGCGCGGTGACGACTCGCACCGGCCTACGACTCCCCAGGCACAAGTCGTAGCGAGCTTGTCGTCACACGTGACCAAAGCCCGGTACCGCTTACAGCGGTCCGTCAACCGCTCGACCCTGTCACGTCGGCGGTAGACCTCCCGATCGAAGTCGGGTGGTCTACCGCCAGCCGTTTGAAGGTTTCAGGGGTCGGCTTCTTGGTCCTCGCACCCGGCAATGATGGTGCACCGGGCGCGTGTGGTGCGTAGGGGTTACCTGTTGGCCCTGGAGATGTAGGCCTTGTCCAAGGCCAAGTCGGCGCCGTGCCACCGCCACCGGCCGTCCGGTCTTTTGACCGTGGGGAAGACGCCGCATGCGGGACCGGAGCGGCCCGTCAACTCAGCCCCGACCCCTCCTATCCGCGGCGAATTTCTCAGATCTGCCATCTTGGCCGGATGTGGACACACGTGAACGCGCCCCTTCCCACCAGGTTCTTCGTCAGCACGGCTTCGCCGACGCCTGTGGACTCTTGGGTCACAGACGAACACTGGTGAATACGTACTTCACAATGTCGGACATGAAGGCATTTGTCGGCATCACTGACAAGGCCTGGGCCGACTTCCTCGCTCAGCGCCCCCACCTGGATGAGATCAACTTCTGGCGCCCCTCGGGGAAGAGCTTCCGAACGCTCTCGCCCGGAGACCCGTTCCTATTCAAGACCAAGAAACCGCACGACCGGGTCGTGGGCGGCGCCGCCTTCAGCGGGTTCGTTCTCGCCCCGCTGTCCGAGGCCTGGGCGGCCTTCGCGGAGGGCAACGGAAGGAAGAACCTCGCCGAGCTGCGCGAGGCGATCAACGGGTACCGCGCGAAGAACAGGATTCCCCGCATCGGCCCCGGAGAGGACCCGCTCATCGGCTGCGTCATGCTGCGCGACCCGGTGTTCTTTCCCGAGGAGGAGACCTTCGGTCCTCCCCCTGGCTGGGCCTACAGCCTCGTTCAGGGCAGGAGTTACGAGGACGTCACCGACCCCGAGCACGCCGACTACTTCGCTCCCATCGTCAAGCGTGTACTCGGCCGGAAACCCGTGGCGGCCCTCGCCGAGGACGAGCACGCCGTGGCGGCCACCTGGGAACGCCACGGCCCGATGTTCGGCGAGGCCCGGCCCACCCGTCGCCGCATGGGACAGGAAGCGTTCAAACTGGCGTTGTTGGACGCCTACGAGGGCCGGTGCGCGATCACAGGGGTCGATGCGCGGCCGGCCTTGGACGCCGCGCACATCCACCCGGTGGCCTCGGGCGGCCTGCACCGGCTCGACAACGGCATGCTGCTGCGCGCTGACGTGCACAGGCTCTTCGACGAGGGCTACCTGTCGGTGTCACCGAGTTTGGAGGTCCGGCTCAGCCCCCGCCTGCACCAGGACTTCCCCGAGGCCGGGGAGTACACCGCCCTGGAGGGCAAACCGGTGGCCGTCCCCCGGAACAAGGCCGACCGCCCGTCCCCGGGCGCTCTGGAGTGGCACCTGGGCAAGGTCTTCAAGGCAGGGTGATCCCTGATCACAGCGGGGACGCCCTCAGGCCTTTTCCCTGCCGTTATCCGGCTCTTCCGCGAGGACGGCCCACCTCTGCTGCTCGCACTCTTTTCGGACTTCTTATAGAGCTCTGGTCCGGCGGGAGGAAAGGTGGCGGCGAGGCATCCCTGGCATTCCTCCGGCGCCGCTTCGGTCTCCGTGCGCACCATGTCGACGAGATGGAACGATATTTTCTCGCACAAGTTCCCGAACCGCACCAACTTGAGGATCTGCCCCAGGCTGATGGAGGCATTGTTCACCATGCCAGCGGGATTCTCCGCCATCCCCTCCCCCGCATCGGTTCCGGGGGCGCACCATTGGACCGTTGGGATTTTCCCCATCACGGTAACCGGTTTTTCGCGCTCCGTCCCGGTGTCAGGAGAAGGCCGCCACCCCGTTCGCTTTTCGAGAACCGAAGGAACCAGTGAAGGGCACCCAGAAGTTTCGGGGCAGGGGCATTCTGACTCCGCCTCATGTCGATGATCGTCGGTGCCACACTCACGTGCCATCGGGGACGTTCATGTCGTGGGCGCATACGGGGAGAACTGGAAGAGACCACCTTCGGAGAGCGAAGACGCGACATTCTCCTCTTCTCAGCGGGGCCGGGTCCCGATGCGATCAGCGGTTCGAGGGTGACCCGCAGCACTTCTTGTACTTGCGCCCCGAAGCGCACCAGCAGGGCTCGTTGCGGCCGGGCGGCCACGAGCGCAGCCTCGGGTCGTCCGCGGTGAGCTCCCGGTCCGCCCAGGTCAGAGCGGTGTCGTCGTCCGCCGGGTCCAGGCCGGAGCGTTCGGCGAACTCGACGATGTCCTCCACCCCGTGCAGCACCACGCCCCGCCGCGCCCCGGGGTGTTCGCGGTCGCGCTCGCGCAGGCTCCGTTCGGCGGCGCGGTAGTAGGCGTCGGCGCCGTGCTCGGCGGTCTCCCCGCTGAGCAGCCCCCGCTCGCGGGCCCCGTCGAAGGCCGCACGGGAGTAGAGAGCCTCCACCTCACGGACCGGGTCGCCCTTCTCCAGCCGGTCCTCCTCGTAGGGCAGTTCCAGCGCGTCCTCCGCCTGCCGCTGGGCCACGACCAGGGCCACCTCGTCGTGGCCGTCGCGCGGCAGGCCCAGCTTCATCCGCGCCAGCAGGCGGTTGACGAGCGGGGACAGGGAGAGGTCGTCCTCCTCCGCGAGTTCCTCCGGCGGCTCGGCGAGCAGGTGCCGGGCGGCGATGTTGAAGCAGAGCAGCGCCTCGTCCCAGCGCTCCAGCTCCCGCATGTACTCACCGAGCAGGTCGGCGGGCCCCTGGCCCAGGCGGCCGGGGCGCAGCAGCTCGGAGGTGATCCGCTCCGCCTCGGCCGTGTCCCGAGGGTCCTGGCCCTTCCGCAGGAGGTCCGCCAGCTCGACGGAGGCGTACTGGCCGTCCTCCGGGGTGGGAGGGTGCTCGCGCACGGTCTCCAGCAGGCGGCGGGCCCGGGTGGCACGTCCCGCACGGCGCAGTTCCGCGGCGGAGCCCATGAGGACCCCGCCGGTGTCGTCGGGGTGGGCGGCCAGGTCGTCCAGGAGTCGGCTGGGCAGGTCCAGTTCCCGGAGCGCGGCCGTCAGGGGCGTGTCATCACCGGCCGTGGCGGTGGAGGAGGCGTGCTCGTTCATGTCCACCAGGCTAGGAGCAGCCGCAACGGCGGGCGGCCCGTTCACCGCAACCGGGAGGCCGAGGCGCTCACTCGGCGTCCTCGTCCAGCTGCTGCCAGCGCACGGACGAGACCTCCGGCTCCAGGCTGAGCCTCCTGACCAGCTGCTCCACGGCTTCGTCCTGGTGTCCACCGGCGAAGATGTCGGCGTACACGGACACCAGCTCCTCGTCCTCCTCCAGGTGGCGGCAGTCCAGGGAGCGCAGTGTGAACTCGGTTTCGGACAGCGCCTGGAGCAGCAGGGCCCGTACGTGGGGGTCCTGGGCGTTCGTGCACACGATCCGGATCCGGTAAACGGTCTCGTCGTCCTTGGAGTTGACGGGCGAACTCTTCTGCAGCCGCCGGGCCACCGGGCGCAGCAGGACGTTGGCGGCCACCACCGCCACCGCGCCCATCGCCGCGACCAGGTAGACGCCGCTTCCGGCCAGGACGCCCACGGCGGCGGCGCACCAGATCGTCGCGGCCGTGTTGATGCCGCGGATGTTGATGCCGTCGCGCAGGATGACGCCCGCGCCGAGGAAGCCGATGCCCGACACCACCTGGGCGGCGATACGCGTGGGGCTGACCTCGTCGACGGAGTAGGCGGCCAGCAGGACGAACAGCGCCGACCCCACGGCGACGAGCGCGTTGGTGCGAAGGCCCGCCATGCGCGCCCGCCACTGGCGTTCGACGCCGACCAGCGCGCCCAGTCCGAACGCGCAGCCGAGCCGGAGCGCGGCCTCCCACCATTCCAGCATCCGCCCGCTCCTCCACAGGTCGCCCGTCCGGTCCGCTTCGAAGGGGCCCGCGGTGCCGGAACGCCGATACGTTCGCGACATCGCACCCGTCCCACCGGATACTGGACACGGCTACCCGGTCCTCCCCCGCGTACACCCGTTTTGCTGTGAATCCGCCCAACCACCGCGATCTCCCAGTCCAGAAGCTCGCGAACAGGGTTTTCACGCGACGCGTGTGTATAGTCGTGACCGGTCTGCTGTCGTCCCGAACGGGTGGGGGAAGCCATGGGCTCCGGTGAGGTGGAGGTGAGCTCGGCCGACATCGCCAGGATCGCGGGCGTGAAGCCGACGGCCGTGAGCAACTGGCGGCGCCGCCACGACGACTTCCCCAGACCGGTGGGGGGCACCGACCGCAGCCCCCGGTTCGACCTGGGGCAGGTGGAGGAGTGGCTGTCCACCCACCGCCGGGCCCCGAGCATCGACCCCGACCAGCGCCTGTGGCAGGCGCTGGACTCCCTGCGCGGCTCCGTCCCCGTCGACGCGGCGCTCGTCCGGGCCGGGGTGCTGCTGTGGCACCTGAGCCGCGACCCCGGCACCGGGGGACACAGCGCCGGTGAACCCGGGAAGCAGGACGGATCCGCGCTGGCGGGGCGCGCGTGGCGGGACTTCGAGGGCCTCCTCGAAGGCGCGGGTCTGGCCGCTCTGGCCGAGCACCGCCCCAAACCCGTTCCGGACGCCCGACTGGCGCCGCTGGCCGACGCGGCGGTGCGCGCCGTGCGGGAGAGCGATCCGCGGACGGCCTTCGAACGCCTGCTCAGCCGCCTGGACCAGCGCTCCCCCTCCGGTTCGCACACGGTCCCGCCCGAGCTGGCCGACCTCATGGTGGTTCTGGCCGGAATCGCGAACGCCGGATCCGGCCCCGAGGACACCGTGGCCGACCCCGCCTGCGGGCGGGGCGGGCTGCTGCTCGCCGCCGCGCGCGGTGGACGGCGCGCCCTGCTGGGACAGGACCGGGACGCGGCCTCGGTGTGGCTGGCCGCCCTGCGCCTGGCCTTCGCCGGGGCCCTGACCGGGGAGGCGGACCTGCGGGTGTCCGACGCGCTGCGCCTGCCCGCGTTCGCCCCGGACGCACCGGACGGCGCGGACGGCGCCGACGCGGTCGTGTGCGCCCCGCCCTTCGGCGAGCGCAACTGGGGCGTCGAGGAGCTCGCGGAGGACCCCCGGTGGACGTACGGGGTCCCCCCGCGCCTGGAGTCCGACCTGGCCTGGGTCCAACACTGCCTGTCCCTGGTCCGGCCGGGCGGCTCGGCGGTCGTGCTGATGCCCCCGGGCGCGGCCCAGCGCCCCTCGGGTCGGCGCATCCGCCGGTCGCTGCTGCGCGCGGGCGCCTTCCGCGCGGTGGTCTCGCTCCCGCCCGGGTTCGCGGCCCACTACGCCGTTCCCCTCCAGCTGTGGGTGCTGCGCCGACCGGAGCGGGACGCGGTCCCCGCTCCCGTGCTGCTCGTGGACACCGCCCCGCACGAGCCCGGGCAGACCTGCCCGCCGGGCGAGGTCCTCGGCCGGATCGACCGGCTCTGGCGGGAGTACCTGGCCGACCCGGAGGACTTCGACGAGCACCCGGGTGTGGCGCGGACGCTGGAGGTGGCCGACCTGCTGGACGAGGACGTCGACCTGACCCCCCGCGCGCGCCTTCCGGTTCCGCGCGCCGCGGCGGGCGACCTGGACCTGTTCGCCGAGCGGCGCACGCGCCTGGAGGGCGCGCTGCGTACGCTGCGCACGCTCCTGCCCGAGGCGCCGCGGGCCGAGCCCGGCGGTGAGGCGGTCGGGGTGGTCACGCTCGGCGAGCTGGCCCGGGCCGGGTCGGTGACGATCCGGCGGCCCCTCCCCCGGCGTTCGGCGGAGGAGGCGGGCCCGCGCACCAGCGCCAGGGTGGTCACCGGTGAGGACGTGGCCCGCGGGGCGGGAGCCTCGCGCACGGAGGAGGTGGACGCCGACCCGATGCGCAACCCCCCGATCCAGGAGGGCGACGTCCTCATCCCCGCGGTCGCGCCGAGGCCCGCCGCGCGGGTGGCGACCGGGGACGACGCGGGCGCCTACCCCGGCGGCGGCCTGTACGTGGTGCGCACGAACCCGGGCGCGGTGGACCCGTGGTTCCTGGCGGGGTTCGTCACCAGCTCCGGGGAGAGCCGGAACATCACCCGGTTGAGCAGCAGCATGCGGGGCCGTCTGAGGATCGACCCGTCCCGGATGCGGCTCCCGGTGCTGCCGGTGGAGGAGCAGAGGCGGTACGGGGAGCTCTTCCGGAGGGCGGCGCGGTTCCGGGAGGCCCTGCTGGAGTTCCAGGGATGGGGCGAGGAGCTGGCCGACCAGGCCGTCGACCTGGTCGCCGGGCGGTGGGAGACCTCCTCTTCCTAGCGGCCGCGGGCGGCACCGGCCCGCTCCTTCGGGCAGGGACGTCGCAGCGGATCCCGGGAACCGCCCGGGTTCCATCGGTCCGACACGGGCGGACACGGGCAAGCGGGGCGCGCGGTCGGGCCCCGCACCGGGCCGACGGGCGGGATTCACGTGGTGGACGCGCCGCCCGCCGCGCGGCGCAACCTCGCCGCGAGGCGGTCGAACGCCGCCGCGAGCTCGTCTCCGTCGATCACCTCGACGTCGACGTCGAGCTGTGTCATCCACAGCGCGAGCCGGTCCGGGTCGTCCGAACCCAGTTCGACACGGCACGTGGTCTCGTCGACCACCTCGATATCGACCGGGACGGGGATCTTCGCGGCGACCCTGGCGGCGGGGGCGTGCACGAGTACCCGGGCGCGGTACTTCCAGGCCGCCTTGCTGACGCGTCCGACGACGTACCCGACGGCATCGTCCCCCGGGATCGCGCGCGGCTGGAACCGCGCACCCGTCGGTGCGTGCGCAACCATGCGGTCGACACGGAAGATCCGCCAGTCGTCACGGTCCAGATCCCACGCGAGCAGGTACCAGAGCGGCCCCCAGCTCACCAGCCGTCGCGGTTCGGTGTGGCGGGCCCCTTCGCTCCCCCCGGGCTTGGTGTATCCGAACCGCGACGGCTGGTGAGCTGGGGGCCGCT
>NZ_QPFC01000315.1:0-3934 GCF_003427465.1 Nocardiopsis sp. TNDT3
CCGCCGCGCCGGAGTGGGGGTCGCCACCCTCTACCGCCGCTTCCCCACCCGCGAGGCCCTGGTCACCGAGGTGTTCGCCGACCAGCTGACGGCCTGCGCCTCCCTGGTGGACGACGGCCTCGCCGACCCGGACCCCTGGCGGGGCTTCTGCTCGGTGGTCGAGCGGGTGTGCGCGATGCAGGCCGCCGACCGGGGCTTCACCGGCGCGTTCCTCACCACCTTCCCCGGCGCGGTCCCCTTCGAGGAGAAGCGCGAGCGCGCCGAACGCGGCCTCACCGAACTCATCCGCCGGGCCAAGGCGGCCGGGCGGCTGCGCCCCGACTTCGCGCTCGCCGACCTCACGCTGGTGTTCCTGGCCAACTGCGGGGCCGCCTCCGGCCCGCCGGAGGCGGCCGCCGCCTCCTCCCGCCGCCTGGTGGCCTACCTCCTCCAGTCCTTCGAGAACACGGAACGGCGCCGCCCCCTGCCAGCCGCCCCCGAGATCGGGCTGGACCAGATCCCCGACCTCTCCACGGGCTGAGCGCGGACGCTCCCGCGAAACGCACCGCCCCTGGCCCCCGGCCCCCTCGGATTCGGGCAGTCTTAAGGGTGTGACAACGCGAACCGACGAGATCCCCCCGCCGGACCCACGGACACCGAGAGCCCCGCGCAGGCCCGTCGACCTCCTCACGGGAACGGTCGGCCTGATCGTGGTGGCGGCGATCATGATCGCCGTCCGCGTGGTCACCGACGGTGTGGAGGGGACCGATCCCGACCGGCTCCGCGCGCTGCTGCCCTCCGGCCTGCTCCTGCTCGTCGCCGCGGGCGCCAACCTCCTGCTGATCGTCCTGGTCAGCTACGTCGTCCTGCGCACGCTGTTCACCGGGCGGCTGCGCTCCCTGGTCCGGCCGGTCGCCGCCGGAATCGCCGCCTACACACTCGCCTCGCTGATCAACGCCACCCTCTTCGCGCTGATCGGCCCGGAGCGGTTCCCCGACGCGCTCGCCCCCGACGACGTGTTCACCAGCGCCACCCTCGGCTACGTGGCCGCCGTCCTGGCCTTCATCCGCACCATGCCCACCGGGCTGCCGCGGGTCCGCTCGATCCTGTGGGCGGGCAACACCACCGTCGCGGTCTGCGCCCTGCTGGCCGGGGTCACCAGCCTCCTCGCCCTCGTCCTGACCGTCCTGGTCGGCCTCACCTGCGCCGCCCTGGTCCGGTACGCGCTGGGGGAGAGGCCGCCGCCGCAGACCGACAACGGACTGGACGCCGAGCTGCGCCGGTTCGGGCTGGCCGCCACCGGCGTCTCCCGCGCGGACGACGACGAGGAGGGCAACCCCCGCCACCTGGCCGAACTCGACGACGGCCGCCGGGTGGAACTGGTCGTGCTCAGCTCCGAGAACACCGCCGGGTTCTGGCGGCGCCTGCGCGACCTGCTGTTCCTGCGCGGTCCCGTGGCGCCCCGGATGCTCTACGGCGTGCGCCGCCGCGCCGAGCACGCCGCTCTGATGAGCTTCTCCGCCCGGCAGGCGGGGGCCGCCGTCCCCCGGGTCCTGGCCGTCGGCGAACTCGGGCCCGGCACCGTCCTGCTGGTCCGCGAGCTGCCCGCCTTCCGCGCGCTGGACGCGCTCGACGACGAGGAGCTCACCGACGAGCTGATCGACCTGTGCTGGCGCGAACTCGGACTGCTGCACCGCCACCGGCTCGTCCACGGCAACGTCAACGGCGCCACCGTCGGTGTCCTGGACCAGCCCTGCGACCCTGCCAGCGCCTCCGTCCCCGAGGGCGCATCAGAACCGGCAGACGCCGCCACCTCGGCAGGCACCTCCGAAACCGCGGTCCCGCCGGTCCCGGCGGCCTCTCGTGAAGCGGCGGTCCTGCTCACCGGCCTGGACCGCGGCGGCGTGGCCGCCCCCCAGCTCCAGGTCTGGCTGGACCAGGCCGCCATGCTCACCCTGCTGGCCATGCGGGTGGGGTCCGGGCGCGCCGTGGACTCGGCGGTGCGCGCGCTGGGCGTGACCGCCACGGCCGCGGTCCTGCCCTTCCTGCAACCCGCAGGCCTGCCCTACGCGCTGCGCAGGGGGCTGCGCGGGGACCGCGGGCTCCTGGCCAGGCTGCGCGAGCGCGTGGTGCGCATCGCCCCGGAGGCGCCCTCCGAACCCGCCCGCCTGGAGCGCATGCGTCCGCGCACCGTGGTCAGCGTCATCGTCGCCACCGTCGTCGGCCTGGTGCTGCTGTACCAGCTCACCGGCGTGGACTTCACCGCCATCGGCCGGGCCGACCCGGTGTGGACGCTGGCCGCGCTCGCCGCGTCGGTGGTGTGCACGCTCTCCGCCGCGATGATCCTCATCGGCTTCGTGCCCGTGCCGCTGCCGTGGTGGCGCACCGTCATGGTCCAGTACGCGGGGTCGTTCGTGCGCATCGCCGCCCCCGCCGGGCTGGGATCGCTCGCGATCAACACCCGGTTCGTCACCAGGGAGGGGGTCTCGACCTCCCTGGCCCTGTCCGCGGTGGGCCTCACCCAGCTGGTCGGGTTCCTGGTGCACGTGCCGCTGCTGCTGGTGTGCGCCTACCTCACCGGCACCTCGTACTGGACCGGGTTCACGCCCTCCCCGACCGTCGTCGTGATCAGTGTCGCCGGAACGGCCGTGGTGGGGGTGGTCCTGCTGCTGCCCCGGCTGCGGCACGCCCTCGGCGCCCGGATCCGGCCCTACCTGCGCGGGGTGCTGCCGCGGCTGCTGGACATGCTCCAGAGCCCGTCCAGCCTGCTGCTCGGCTTCGGCGGAACGCTGCTGATCACCGCGGCGTTCGTGCTGTGCCTGCAGTTCTCGGTCCTGGCCTTCGCCGACCCGGGCGCCCAGGTGAGCCTGGTGGCGGTCGCGGTGGTGTTCCTGGCGGGCAACGCCATCGGCTCGGCCGCGCCCACGCCCGGCGGCCTGGGTGCGGTGGAGGCCGCCCTGATCGGCGGCCTGACCACCGTGGCGGGCGTCCCCGCCGCCGTCGCGCTGCCCGCGGTGCTGCTGTTCCGGCTGCTGACCTTCTGGCTGCCGGTCCTGCCGGGCTGGGGGGCCTTCTCCTACCTCCAGCGCCGCGAGGCCATCTGAGCGGGCCCGGGCTTCAGGAGACGCCGGAGCGGGCGGGCACGAGCCTGCCGATCCCCCAGGCGACCAGACCGGTGACGGCGCCGACGGCCGCCCCGGTGAGGAGGCTGCTCACCACCGCGAAGCCGCGGATGACGACCGCGTGCGCGAGGGGCGGCAGGTCGCCGAGGTTGCCGCCGAGCCTGGGGGGACCGCCCTCCCAGGCGGTGTTCCACAGCAGCTGGTGCCCCAGGGCGAGGAGGACGCCGTAGAGCAGGCCGACCGCCAACAGCGTCAGGAACGGGTTCGGCGCCCGGGCCAGGACGGCCACCGCCACCCACACGAGCGGGGGGACGAACACGAACAGGGCGTTGACGAGCGTTCCCTCCTGGATGACGCCGAGGTCGTGCAGGATCACGCGGGGCGCCGCGAGCAGGGCCAGCAGGGCGATGACGGTCCAGGGCAGGCCGAGGGCGGAGCGTTTCTGTGCGGTCATGCCCACGACCCTAGGGAGACCGCCGCGCCAGCACATCCGCGTTCGGTATCGACCGTGTACGCCCGTGGTCGTACCCGGGGCCGCGCCCCGTCGTTAACCGGTTGAGCCCGCCCCGCCGGGTGCGCACAATGGCCGGATGACGACGAGGAGGCGGGAACCCGTGCGAGACTTCGACGACCTGGTGGAGGAGGCCGTCCGGCGGCCGACCTCCGGGTGGGACTTCCGTTTCCTGGACGGGAGGGTGGTCGAGGACCCGCTGCCCTGGTCCTACGGGGAGCGCGCCGGGCGGCTCGTGCGTACCGTGCGGGCGCCCGTCCTGGACCTGGGCACCGGGGGCGGAGAGTTCCTCTCCTCACTGGCGCCGCTGCCGCCCGGCTCC
>NZ_QPFC01000316.1:0-2883 GCF_003427465.1 Nocardiopsis sp. TNDT3
CGGGGCGCACGGTGGACATGGTGCGCCCCGACCGCGACCTGCCGCGGGTGCCGCTGCTGGTGGTGCCCGCCCTGTACCTGCTCTCGGACGAGGCGGCCGAGCGGTTGGCCCGCTACACCGAGGACGGCGGAACGCTGGTGGTGACCTTCCTGAGCGGGGCCGCCGACCCGGACGGGACCGTGCGCACCGGCGGGTACCCGGGCGCGCTGCGGGACCTGCTGGGGGTGCGGGTGGAGGAGGTGCACCCGCTGCTGCCCGGGGACGCGGTGGGCGTGGACCTGGGTTCGGTGCGCGAGGAGGTCACCCTGTGGAGCGAGCACGTCCACCTGGCGGGGGCCGAGGCGGTGGCCCACTACGCGGGCGGCCCGCTGGACGGGCTGCCCGCGGTGACGCGGCGGCGCCACGGCGCGGGCGAGGCCTGGTACCTGTCGGCCCGGCTGTCGGACCGGGGCCTGGCGCGGCTGCTGGCCGAGGCGGCGGGGACGGGGCCGTTCCCGGAGCCGGGGCTGGAGGTGGTGCGCCGGGTGGACCGGGACGGCGCGTGGGTGTTCGTCACCAACCACGACAACCGGCCGCGGTGGATCGACCCGGCCCGGTTCGGGCTGGACGCGGGCGCCCGCGACCTGGTGTCGGGCGTTTCGGCGCAGGGGATGACCCTGCCGGGCGGCGGGGTGGCGGTGTTGCGCGGCCACCCCGTTGACAATTAGTTGTGACTCTAGACAAACTATTCCGGAGTCCTGCGCCTACCTCAGGAGACACGACATGAGCAGCTACCAGCCCGTGCCCGCGGACAGGTTCACCTTCGGTCTGTGGACCGTGGGGTGGCGCGGGGTGAACACCTTCGGCGACCCCGTCCGCCCGGCGCTCGACCCGGTGGACGCCGTCCGCCGCCTCGCCGACCTCGGCGCGCACGGGATCACCTTCCACGACGACGACCTCATCCCGCCCGGCAGCTCCGACACCGAGCGCGAGGACATCCTCAAGCGGTTCCGCGCGGCCCTGGACGAGACCGGGCTCAAGGTGCCGATGGCGACCACCAACCTGTTCTCGGACCCGGTGTTCCGCGACGGCGGGTTCACCTCCAACAGCCGCGACGTGCGCCGGTACGCCATCCGCAAGGTCATCCGCAACATCGAGCTGGCCGTGTCGCTGGGCGCCGAGACCTACGTGTGCTGGGGAGGCATGGACGGCGCCGAGACCGAGGCGGGCAAGAACGACCACGCCGCCCTGGACCGGCTGCGCGAGGCCTTCGACATCCTGTGCGGCTACGTGCGCGAGCAGGGCCACGACCTGCGCTTCGCCCTGGAGCCCAAGCCCAACGAGCCGCGCGGCGACATCCTGCTGCCCACGGTGGGGCACGCCCTGGCCTTCATCAACGAGCTGGAGCACCCCGAGATGGTGGGGGTCAACCCGGAGGTCGGCCACGAGCAGATGGCCGGGCTGAACTTCGCGCACGGCGTCGCGCAGGCCCTGTGGGCGGGCAAGCTCTTCCACATCGACCTCAACGGCCAGCGCGGGATCAAGTACGACCAGGACCTGCGCTTCGGCTCGGGCGACGTCAAGGAGGCGTTCTTCCTGGTGGACCTGCTGGAGAGCGCGGGCTACGACGGCCCGCTGCACTTCGACTTCAAGACGCCGCGCACCGAGGACATGAGCGGCGTGTGGGAGTCGGCCGCGGCCTGCATGCGCAACTACCTCATCCTCAAGGAGAAGGCCAGGGCGTTCCGCGCCGACCCCGAGGTGGTGGAGGCGCTCGCGGCCTCGCGCGTGCCCGAGCTGTCCCAGTCCACGCTGGGCGAGGGCGAGTCCCTGTCCGACCTGCTGGCCGAGGAGATCGACCTGGCCGAGGTCGGTGAGCGGGGCTACCACTTCGAGCGCCTGGACCAGCTCGCCATGGAGCACCTGTTCGGCCTGCGCTGACCTTCCGTTCCCGGATCCGGGCCGTGTTCCGCGCGGGGCGCGGGGCGCGGCCCCTGCTGTTTCCCGGGTCGGGGCGGGGCGGCGGCCGGGGCGGTGACCGGTCGGCTCCGTGTCTGGACAGCGGGCCCGTGGGTAGTGGCGGTGGTCGGAAGCACCACCACCGAAGCGGAGGAGAACATGGCCGAGGACGCCGTCACCCTGATCCTGAAGGACCACCGGACGATGGAGGAGCTGTTCGACCGGCTCCAGTCCGAGCCCGACCAGCGGCCGCGCCTGCTGGAGGAGATCGAGGCGATCCTCACCGCGCACAGCCGCGCCGAGGAGGACGAGGTGTACCCGGCCGCCGCCAAGGCCGCTGGCGAGGGACCGGAGGTCCGCCACGGCACGGAGGAGCACCAGGAGGCCGAGGAGCTGCTCCGGAAGCTGAAGGAGTGCGACCCGAAGAGCAAGGAGTTCGACAAGCGCTGCAAGGAGTTCGTCGACGCGGTCAAGCACCACGTCGAGGAGGAGGAGAGCGACGTCCTGCCCGGCCTCAGGGAGGCCGTGAGCCAGAAGCGGGCCCAGGAGCTGGGCAGGGCGTTCTGGGAGCGGCGCGCCCGGGAGCTGGAGCGCTTCGACGTCAAGGGCAGGGTTCCCAGGCAGCGCGACCTCTACGAGGAGGCCAAGGAGCTGGACATCGAGAACCGCTCCAAGATGAACAAGGAGGAGCTGGCCGAGGCCGTCCAGAGGGCCCGGCGCGGCTGAGTTCCCCTTGGGGCGCGGGACGTGAAACGGCCCCGCAGGGCAGTTGCCCTGCGGGGCCGTCACGTACACCGGAACGGTGCGGCGGTCGCCTCACGGCGCGGTGCACAACACGGCTCCTGCCGCCCTTGCGGGCGCGGTATTCCGTGAAGGCTTTGAGTGGAGCCCGGGGGACACTTTCTACCGCACCTTCCGGCACCCCGTACAACGGGAGGGTGGGGG
>NZ_QPFC01000317.1:0-3759 GCF_003427465.1 Nocardiopsis sp. TNDT3
GCGCAGCCCTCCCCCTCCCCGCGAACGCCCGCCGCTCTCGCCGAACCCACCAGACCCGTGCGCCGCCTGTGGGTGGCCGGGATCAGCCTGGCCAACCTCGGCATGTGGATGGCCTTCTTCGGCCCGCTCCAGGTCCTGCTGCCCGAACAGGTCGGCCTGCTCGCCCCCGACGCCAAGGAGACCGCCCTGGCCTGGGTGACCGGGGCGGGCGCGGCCTGCTCCACCCTGGGCACCCCGCTGGCCGGGGCCCTGTCCGACCGGACCACCGGCCGGTTCGGGCGCCGACGCCCCTGGATCCTGGCCGGTGCGCTCCTGGGCGGTCTGGGACTGGTGGTGCTCGGCCGACAGGACGGCGTCCTCGGCGTCCTGGTGGGGTGGTCCTTCGTCCAGGCCGCGCTGTCCTGCCTGAACGCGACCCTGCTCGCGGCCGTGCCCGACCACGTGCCGGTCCGCCAGCGCGGCGTGGTCTCGGGGTGGATCGGCGTACCGCAGTCGGCGGGCGTGGTGGTGGCGGTGCTCCTGGTGACCGTGGTGGTCACGGGGATCGCCCCCGGCTACGCCCTCCTCGGCGCGCTGACCGTCCTGTGCGTCCTGCCGTTCGCGCTGCTGGCCCCCGACCCGCCGCTGCCCCGCGAGGCGCGCCCCTCCTGGAGCGGGTTCGCGCGCGGGCTGTGGGTGTCCCCGCGCCGCCACCCCGACTTCGGCTGGGCGTGGCTGACCCGTTTCCTCATGCAGACGGGCAACGCCATGTTCACCCTCTACCTGCTCTACTTCCTCACCGACGCGGTGGGCTACGAGGAGCTGTTCCCCGGTTCCTCGGCCGCGGACGGGCTGCTGGTGCTGATCGCCGTGTACACGGCGGCGGTCGTGGCCACGACCGTGCTGGCCGGTCTGGTCTCGGACCGCATCGGCCGCCGCAGGGGGATGGTGTGCCTGTCCGGGGTGGTCTCGGCGGTGCCCGCCTTCCTGATCGCCGCGTTTCCGACGTGGCCGATGAGTCTGGTGTGCGCGGTGGTGCTGGGGGTCGGCTTCGGCGTCTACCTGTCCGTGGACAACGCCCTGGTCACCGAGGTCCTGCCGAGCGCCGGCGGGCGGGCCAAGGACCTGGGGATCGTCAACATCGCCAGCGCCGGACCGCAGGTCATCGCCCCGGCCCTGGCCGGTCCGATCGTGGTCCACCTGGGCGGCTACCCGGTCCTGTACACCGTGTGCGGGCTGCTCAGCCTGCTGGGCGGGGTGCTGGTGTGGCGGATCCGGGGTGTGGCATGAGTCCCCGCCGGTTCCACGCGTCCCCTCCTGTCCGCTCCTCGACCCCCGTTCACCCCGTCAGACCCAGCGAAAGGCAGGTACCGTCCATGTCGTCACCGTTCCTGTGGGGAGTGGCCTCCTCCGCCTTCCAGATCGAGGGCGCCCTCGACGCGGACGGGCGCGGCCCGTCGGTGTGGGACGTCTTCGCCGAGCGCCCGGGCGCGGTCCGCGACGGGCACAGCCCCGCCCCGGCCTGCGACCACTACCACCGGTGGGCCGAGGACGTGGAACTGCTCGACCGGCTCGGGGTGAACGCCTACCGGTTCTCGCTCGCCTGGCCCCGGGTCGTGCCGACCGGGCGCGGCGCGGTGAACGGGGCCGGCCTGGACTTCTACGACCGCCTGGTGGACGCGCTGCTGGCCCGGGGGATCACCCCGGTGCCGACGCTGTTCCACTGGGACCTGCCCCAGGCGCTGGAGGATGCGGGCGGTTGGAGCGAACGCGACACGGCGTACGCGTTCGCCGAGTACGCGGCGGCGGCCTCCGACCGCCTCGGCGACCGGGTGGACCGGTGGATCACCCTGAACGAGCCCCTGGTGCACACCACCTACGGGCACGCGCTCGGCGTCCACGCCCCGGGGCGGACCCTGGCGGTGCCCGAGGTGATGCGGGTGGCCCACCACATGCTGCTCGCGCACGGGCTGGCCGCCGGGGAGCTGCGCTCGCGCGGCCTGGAGGCACTGCTCACCAACAACTACTCCCCCGCCAGCCCCGCCACCGGCTCCGAGGCCGACGCCGCCGCCGCGCACGCCTACGACACCCTGCACAACCGGCTGTTCACCGACCCCGTGCTGACCGGCGCCTACCCGGACCTGTCGGCCTTCGGCGTCGCGGAGGTCCCCGGCGTGCGCGAGGGCGACCTGAAGGCGGTCGCGGGCAGCGCGGACGGCCTCGGGGTCAACTACTACAACCCCACCGTGGCCACCGCGCCCGACGAGGGGTCGGGACTGCCGTTCGGGTTCGGTGAGGTCGCCGGGGCGCCGGTGACCGCGTTCGGGTGGCCGGTGGTGCCCGAGGGGCTGGGCCGGATGATCGACCTGCTGCGCGAGCGCCACGGTGAGGCGCTGCCGCCGCTGTACGTCACCGAGAACGGCTGTTCCTACGAGGACCGGGTCTCCCCCGGAGGGCGGATCGCCGACCCCGAGCGGATCACCTACCTGGAGGGGCACGTGGCCGCCGTGGAGGCCGCGCGGGAGCGGGGCGCGGACGTGCGCGGGTACTTCGTGTGGACGCTCACCGACAACTTCGAGTGGGCCGAGGGCTACCACCAGCGCTTCGGGCTGGTGCACGTGGACCACGCCACCCAGGCGCGCACCCCCAAGGACTCCTTCGCCTGGTACCGGGACCTCGTCGCCGCCAGGACCGCGTCAGCTGGTGCGTGAGGGACCGCGGCGGCGCGTGCCCGGCACGCTCAGTCCCCGACGGCGTCCAGGGTGCCGCTGTCATGGCGTTCGGGGGCCTCCTCGCCGCGCTGGCGGGCGGGCTCCCACCACCACCAGTGCGACTCGGGCACCCAGGAGGGGACCTCCTCCTCGTTGACCGGCCGCGCCCGGCCCGCCACCGCGGTGAGGGCCTCGTCGATGCGCGGCAGGGCCTCCAGGTCGCCCGGGCGCAGGAAGGCCTCCCAGGGCACGAACTCCTCGCCGAGCAGCTCCAGCATGGACCGCCGCCAGCAGGCGGGGCGGTAGGCCTCGTGCTCGCCGTTCTCGGCCGCGGTCTGGGTGCGGACCACGTACAGGCCGAGCCGGTCGGGGTTGCTGCCGCCCACCAGCAGCTCGGCCAGGGTGGCGCTGAACTCCTGGCCGCCCGGGGATCTGCGCTGCGCGGGCGTGGTCGCCCGGTACAGGGCGAAGAGGGCGGCGAAGGCGTTGTCCATCAGGGCGTCGCGGTCCCTGCGGCGCGAGGCGCTCTCGGCGAAGGCGTCCAACGCCCGCCTGGCCAGGTCCGGAAGGTCCCTGCCCGCATCCGCGCTCACCTTCACACCGCCTTGTCCGGTCCGGGGATGACGTTCGGCGCGGGCCCGTGGCCCCGCGCCGCTTCGATGATAAGCACGCTCCGTGCCGTCGAGGTAGCCGGTTCACGGTGCCGGGGTCCGCAGTTGCCCGTCCAGGGTGCGCGCCCACTGGCGCACGATCCGGCGGCGCCGGGGCCCGTCGTCGGTGAGCAGGTTGGCCAGTCCCAGGCCGCGTGCCAGGTCGAGGGTGGCCTGGACGGTCTCGCGGACCCCGGGGACCGACTCGTCCACCCCCAGCAGTTCCACGGCGGCCCGGTGGATCTCCCGGCCCATCCGCTCCTCCATGGGGATGATGCGCTCGCGCAGGACCGGGTCGCTGGCGGCGGCCGACCACAGCTGGAGGGCGGCGCGGAAGTCCGTTCCGGTGAAGGCGTCCACGACCATCTGCACGACCGCCTCGGTGCGGCCGCCGCCCTCGGGGACGGCGGCCGCGCCCC
>NZ_QPFC01000318.1:0-5305 GCF_003427465.1 Nocardiopsis sp. TNDT3
GCGGAGGAGGGACCGTCAGGGGGCGTCGGCGGGGGTCTCCTGGGAGCCCGCGCCGCCGCCCACGGCCGCGTCGCCGCTGGCCTCGGCGGGGGTCGGCAGGCTCGCGGTCAGGCTCTCCCCCGTGTCGTTGAGCTTGTTGAGGAAGGGACGGGTGCGCGTGTAGGTGATGGAGGTGACCGAACAGGGGTCCACCCTCAGGCGCTGGAACAGGTCCAGGTGCATGCCGAGGGCGTCGGCGACGATGGCCTTGATGATGTCGCCGTGACTGCACACCACGTACACGGGCGGGTCCTGGGGCGCGGACGGGACGCCCGGGGCCGATGCCTCGGACGGGGAACCCGGGACCGGGGCCTCGGGCGGCGCCGAGAGCAGGCGGGCGTTCCAGTCGCGCACGGCCGCGACCGCGCGGGCCGAGGACTCGGCCAGGGCCTCCCCGCTGGGGAAGCGCGCGGCGCTGGGGTGGTCCTGCACCACGCGCCAGAGGGGTTCGTCGGACAGTTCACCGAGCCCGCGGCCGGTCCAGGAGCCGTAGTCGCACTCCACGAAGCGCTCGTCGGTGGTGACGGGGACGCCGAGCTGCGCGGCGACGGCCTCGGCGGTCTCCTGGCAGCGTTCGAGCGGGCTGGAGACCAGGGCCGCCGGTCGCAGCCCGGTGAGCCGACCGGCCAGGTGCGCGGCCTGGACGCGGCCGGTGTCGTTGAGGTGGACGCCCTCGGCGCGCCCCGCCAGGCGGGGGCCGGTGGCGTCGGTCATCCCGTGCCGGATGAGGAGGAGGGTGACCGCCTCGGGTGCGGGCGGTGGGGGCGGAGTGTCCTGGGGTGCTGCGGGTGTCGCCATGGTCACAGGGTAGGCCCGTGGCGGACGGGAGGGCAGGACCCCGGCCGCGGTCGCGGGAACGGTCTGCCGCCGCGGGATCGGCGGATCCGGGCCACCAGGTTCGAGGAGCCCGTTCCCGGAACCGGAACACGGGCGCGGGCACCGCGAACGCCCCGGTCACGGCCGCGCCGGAGGGGAACGGCGGGGGTGTGCCCAGGGACGGCGTCGGACGGACGCGGTACTCTCCGCCGCATGGAACAGCGACAGGTGGGCAGATCAGGGCTCTGGGTCTCTCGTACCGCTCTCGGCACGATGACCTGGGGCAAGGACACCTCCGAGGAGGAGGCCGGGCAGCAGCTCACCGCGTTCGTGGACGCGGGCGGCACGCTCGTGGACACCGCGGACATCTACACCGGCGGCCAGAGCGAGCGGATCCTGGGGCGCCTGCTGCGCGCCTCGGTGCGCCGCGAGGACGTGGTGGTGGCCACCAAGACCGGCCACACGCCCGACGGCTACCGGCCGGTGGACGCCTCCCGGCGGCACCTGCTGGCCTCCCTGGACGCCTCGCTGCGACGCCTTCAGACCGACTACGTGGACCTGTGGCAGCTGCACGTGTTCGACCCCTCCACGCCGCCCGAGGAGTCGCTGGCCGCGATGGAGGCGGCCGTGGCGGCGGGCAAGGCGCGCTACGTGGGCACGGGGAACCTGGAGTCGTGGCAGTTCGCGACCCTGGCCACCTGGCAGCGCGCGCGCCCCGGGCGCGTGCCCCTGGTGAGCGTGGGGAGCGAGTACTCGCTGCTCAACCGGGGCGCCGACCACGGTCTGCGGCCCGCCGCGGCGGTGGCCGGGGCCCACCTGATCGCGTGGTCGCCGCTGGGACGCGGCGTGCTCACCGCCAAGTACCGCAACGGGACGCCGCCGGACTCGCGGGCGGCCTTCTCCCACATGGCGCCGTACGTGGAGCCCTACTTGGACGACCGCAGCCGCCGGGTGGTGGAGTCGGTGTGCACGGCGGCCGAGGGCCTGGGCGTGTCGCCGCTGGCGGTGGCGCTGAGCTGGGCGCGCGACCAGGAGGGCGTGGCCGCGGCGGTGGTCGGTCCGCGCACCCTCGCGCAGCTGGAGGAGATCCTGGGTGTGGAGGGCGTGGAGCTGCCGCCCAAGATCCGCGACGCGCTCGACGACGCCACGGCGCGCCCCGAGCGCTGACACCCCTCCCTCGCCGGTGCTCCCTCGGGGTCCACGGAAACGGGGGCGCGACCGTCCTCGGCGGCTTCGGGGCGCCTTCTCCCCGGGTCGCGCGAACCGGCGACGCCCGTGCGGTGACCGCGCCCGCCCCACCCGTGCGGTGCGCCCGCGAACGGTTTCACGGCGGGCAAGCCCACAGGCGGGCTCTCCCCCTTGGGCCCACGCGCGGGGAACGCGCGGAGCGGCGCCGACCGGCGGCGACGCCCCCGGCGCACGCGCACACGCGGGGGACGCACCACCGCCCGCCCGGTTCCGGCCGAGCCCGCTCAGCCCCGAATCGCGGGCGGGATCGGGAAGTTCTTGTCGAACACGTTGTGCGGGTCGTACACGGCCTTGAGGGCCCGCAGCCTGTCCAGGGTGGGCTCGGGGAAGGCCTGCGCGAGCACCTCGGGCCCGGTACGGGTGTCGAAGCTCAGGTACATGCCCTCCAGGTGCTTGTCCAGGTCCGCCCACCGCTGGTCCATGCGCACGGCGCTCCGGGTCGCCGTCATGGCCGCCAGCACGAAGTTCTGCGACCGGTGGGCGTAGGCGGTGGCGTCGGCCGCCAGCTCGTTGACCGCGCCGCCGACCTGTCTGAGCTGCATGAACATGACGTCGCCCGAGGCGAGCAGCCCGGCCAGGCCCTCGGCCGCGTCCGGGGTGACGTGGTGCAGCAGGCCCGAGCGCGCCTCGGGCAGCCCGTGGCCCTGGTGGGGCCCGTCGGGGCGGACGAGGATCGCGGGGTAGGGCGCGAGCTGGGCGCGCTGGTCCAGGACGGGGCCCACGGACAGGAAGGGCTCCAGCGCCCGCACGGCCAGGTCGGTGTCGTCCCCGGCGTAGACCACCATGGCCTGGGCCGCGGGGCCGCGTCCGCCGCGCGCGGGGCCGGTGGTGAGGAAGGCGGTGACCTCGCGCGGCGCGGCCTCGGCGACCTCGCCCCAGGCCCGGAGGAAGGCGGCGGTGTCGGTCGCGTCGTAGACGAACTGGCCGAGGACCACGTCGCGCACCGGGGCGGCCGTGGCCTCGACGGCTGTGAGCACGCCGAAGTTGGCGCCCGCGCCGCGCATGGCCCAGAACAGGTCGGGGTGGTGGTCGGCGTCGGCGCGCACGGGGGTTCCGTCCGCGGTGACGACCTCGACGGCGGTGACGTTGTCGATGGTCAGGCCGTGGGCGCGGGACATGTAGCCCACGCCGCCGGTGGTGGCCAGGCCCCCGACGCCCACTCCCCCGTGGTCGCCCGAGCTGAGGGCCAGGCCGTGGAAGGCGAGGGTGTCGGCGACCTCGCCCCAGCGGGCGCCGGCGCCGAGCCGGACCAGGCCGGAGTCCGCGTCCAGGACCTCGACGCCGTTCATCCGCGACAGGTCCACGACGACGCCGCCGTCGCCGGTGGAGCGCCCGCTGATGCCGTGGCCGCCGCTGCGCACGTGCAGGTCGGCGTCCTGGGCGCGGGCGTGGGCGAGGGCCTCGGCGACCTCCTCGGCGCTGCCGGGGCGCAGGACCAGCCCCGGCGAGCCCTTCTGCATGTAGCCGTGGCGGACGCGGGCGTAGGCGCGGTCGCCGGGTTCGACGGCGTGCTCGCGCAGGCTCTCGGGGACGCCGTCGTAGTCGATGCCGGAGCGGCGCGCGGCCAGGGAGGCGGCGGCGCGGGCCGGGCCGGTGTCGGTGCCCGCGTCGGCGCGTTCGCGGTCCACGGCCTCGCGCAGGGCGGGGGCGACCTCGGCGCCGAAGGTCTGGATGGTGCGCGGGTCGTCGGTGCCCACGATGAACGTGGAGTAGCCGTGTTCGAGGACCAGGGGCAGCAGGTCGTCCACCCACTGCTCGGGCGGGCCCTGGAGGAAGTCCTTCCCGGTGGGCAGGAAGGCGATCTGGGCGAGATTGAGCATGCGGCGGACCTGACGGGGGTCGCGCCCGGCGGCCTGCGCGGCCTCGTCGATGGTCCGGTGGGCCTCGGCCATGTCCTCCAGCTTGAGGTAGCCGAGGCTGGGCAGCCAGCCGTCCGCCTTGGCGCCGACCAGGCGCAGCATGCGGGGCTTGTAGGCGCCCAGGCTGATGCCGATCTCGTGGGCGGGGGCGGGGCCGCGCTTCATGCCGCGCACGCGGTGGTGCTCTCCGTTGACGCGGACGCCGCCGCGGGCGTCGGTGTCCCAGGCGGCGCGGATGACGTCGATGCCCTCGCTGAGCGCGTCCACGGCCTGGCGCGGGGTGAGGCGCTTGCCGCCCATGCCCTCGATGCCGTCCCAGAACGCTCCGGCGCCCAGGGCGAGTTCGAAGCGGCCGTGGGAGAGCAGGTCGAGGCTGGCGGCGGAACGGGCGAGCATCGCGGGCGGGCGCAGGGGCAGGTTGAGGACGTTGGCCGACACGCTCAGGCGCGTGGTGCGCGCGGCCACCCAGCTCAGCAGGGTCCAGGTGTCGAGGAAGCCGGGGTTGTAGGGGTGGTCCTGGAAGGTGGCCAGGTCCAGTCCGGCCGCCTCGGTGAGTTCGGCGAGCGCGACGGTGCGGTCGGGGTCCTGCGCCGCGGGTGTGATGAAGGTGCCGAACCTCAGGGGGTGTCCGTAGTCGGGCATGGGTTCTCTCCTCGGGAGGAAGCCGGAACTAGTTTGTCGAACCAACGATGTTGGCAACAACTTATCTTGTGTGCCACCTATTCCTGGTAGCCTCGGAGCATGGCACTCCTTACTCCGAAGCCCGGCCGGACCCCGGCCGGGAACGCGGACCCGACTCCGGGACAGGACACCGACCTGGGGTGGTCGCTGGCCGTGCTCCTGCGCCGGTGGCACGAGCGGGTGGAGGCGGTCCTGGACGGCGTCCCGCACGGCAGCCGCGGCTACCACGTGCTCACCGCGGTCTCACTCGACGAGCCCCCCACCCAGGCGGCCCTGGCCGAGCGGCTGCTCATCGACCGCAGCGTGATGACCTACCTCCTCGACGACCTGGAGGAGGCCGACCTCGTGCGGCGCCGGGTGGACCCCGGCGACCGGCGGGTGCGGCGGGTGTGCGCCACCGCGCACGGCCGCGAGGTGCTGGCCTCGCTCAGCGCACGCGTGCGTGAGGCGGAGGAGCACATCCTGGCGGGACTCGACGCGCCCGCGCGCGAGCTGTTCCGCCGGATCGCCCAGCACGCGGCCGTCGCCGTCCAGGAGTCCTCCCCCACGACCGACCCGTGCGCGGCCGTGCGCCAGGTCGTCGGTCCGGACGACCCGGCTGGGAAGCCGGAGAAGCGGGAGGGGCGGCGCGGGCGCGGGAACCGGGCCAAGCGGGAGTAGCG
>NZ_QPFC01000319.1:0-16709 GCF_003427465.1 Nocardiopsis sp. TNDT3
CGCGACGAGCGGTCGCGGGGAACGGTTCGCGCGCTGTCGTCGGCGCGGGCCGCCGACCCGGCCCGCCGGTGTGGGCCGCCCGGGTTACCGGCGCGTAGTGTTGTTTTCCGTGAGCGAACCGACTTCTTCCCCCGTGTCCGACCCGTTGGCCCGGATCGCCGAGCTGCCCGGTGTGGCCGACGCGGTCGCCGAGACGCGGACCCTGGTCGACCGTCTGTTGGGCCACCGAGTGCTGCGCCGCCGCAGCAGCGACGTGTCCATGGAGTCCGCGCTGCGCGGCGCGGTCGCGTCGGCGGCGCTGGAGGGCGCCGAGGTCTCGATGGAGGAGATCCGCGAGGGGCACGTGTACGACACGCGCGTCAAGGGCGCGCTTCGGGTGTCCGGAGAGCTGGGGAGCCTGGTGGACACCTGGCCGAGGGCTCCGCGCCAGGCCCTGGCCCGGCTGCACACGCTGGCCGCGGCGGACGCGGTGTCCGCGGACGCGCTGGGCCGTCCCCGCAGGGCCGGGGAACGCGTCGAGGACCCCCTGGGGCTGGGCCCGGCCCCGGCTCCGGAGACCGCGATGGCCAGGCTGGAGGGCCTGTACTCGCTGCTGGGCGCGCGCACGTCGGTGCCCGCGCTGGTGATGTCGGCCCTGGTGCACGGGGAGCTGATGGCGGTCCGTCCGTTCGGGTGGGGCGACGGTCTGGTGGCGCGCGCGGCCGAACGGTTGACGCTGGTGGAGCGGGGTCTGGACCCCAAGTCGCTGGTGCCCTCCGAGCTCGGCCACCGGACGCTGCGGGACGAGTACGGGCCGGCGCTGCGCGGGTACATGGGCGGCACCCCGGAGGGCGTCGCCGGGTGGGTGGCGTACTGCTGCCGCGCGGTCCGCGCGGGGGCGCAGGACTCGCTGGCCACCTGTGAGGCCCTCAAGCGCGGCTGAGCGCGGGGCGCCGGCTTCCAGGCCGGAGGTCTCGAAAGCGCCCGGGGCGCGCGAGGCGCACGGACGGGCCGGAGGCCTCGGTGGTACGCGGAGGTGCGCGAGGCGCGCGGAGAAGCCGGGAAAGGACAACAGCTTTTGACGGTCGGCAACTGTGCGCGACCGAAATGTTGAACACTAATCGGTTATTTACCGACCGGTAGGTTCAGGAAGAGTATCGGTTCGATCACGCTTGCCGGTTCCACAAGGGGGCGGGGGCGGCACGGCCCTTGCGTGCGCGCAGGACGAACGGCGCCCCGTCCTGTCTCCCGGGGCGCCGCCTCCGACACGTTCCGCCGGGTTAGCAGGCGTCCATTTCCCTAGTCTGACCAGGCAGGACATCAGCCTGTCCGATCTAGACGGGCCTCACGGGGCCAAGTGGCGCGTGGGTTCCCGGTTGTCGTGTCGGGGTGGTTCTCAGCCACCGACTGCTTTCTTTCTACGCCGATGTTCCGGCGACGAAAAGGCGGTTGACCCGAATTTTTGCCCTTGATTCCAGAACCGATACGGAACTCTGCGTGGTAACGTCTGTCCCGTCGTTCCCAAGAGGGCGGGCCGCCCGCTTCGCGCCTCCGCCGTACGCGCCCCATTTCGCGTTCCGGTGGTATCCCTCTTCGCCGAATGACGTCCGTGTGCCTTCCGGTGGTCGCGAGAGCACGTCTCTTCGCCGACCCTCACCAGAGAGCGGACCCGGTCCTCACCCCCCGGGACCGGCAACCCCGCGTGGCGGCCTTCTCCCCCTGTGAAGGCGAGTCCCCGCGTCCGCTCATCTCGCCTGTCGGGCGGGGGTGCGTATCCGCCCCCGTATACGCATCCCGCCCGCCAGGTGAACCGGACCGCGAACGAACCCGGACCCGGCTGATCCGGGTCGCGGACACACCAGGCCACAGCCGAACCGGTCCGCCCATCTGCGCGACGCCCGGCCTCCCCTCGCCGACCCGAGCCCCGCCGACGTTGTCCACAGCTTCGAATCGGGGCTTTCGCCGTCGTGCCCGGTCGGCGAAGGTCGAGGAAAGCCCCTCGACCCGGGAGGTCCCATGGACGCCCAGCACCGGCCCCTGCTCGCGACCGCAGACCCCCTCCTCCTCGACGACCTCCTCAGGCTGGCCACCGCCGCCTCCACCGAGGTCACCGTCGCCCACACGCCCGACCGGGCGCTGAGTCTGTGGCCGCGCGCCCCGCTCGTCGTGATCGGCGCCGACCTGCGCGCGCTCCTGCGGGCCGCCGACCCTCCGCCGGGCCGCCACGTGGTCGTGACCCGGGATCCCCGGGAGGCCGACGCCGGCGGGGACCCTTCGGGGGAGGGGGACGCGCCCCCGGTCGCCGCGGTGCCCCGGCCGCGCGTCCCCCCGGACCGGTACCGGCCGGGCGCCCACGCGCAGGGCTCCCCTCCGGGCGGTCCGGAGGAGGCGTACCGGCCGGGCACTCCCGCGGGGCGCTCCTCGCCGGACGCCCCAGCGGAGGCGTACCGGCCGGACCTCGCCGCGGAGCACCCGACCTCGGACATGCGCGTGGCCGGGCACCGGTCGGGCGTTCCCCTGGAGGCCCCGGCCTCGGACGCCGCCGGGGAGGGGTCCCCGCGGGGGTTCCGGGAGGCGCGCGTGCTCCTGCTGCCCCGGGACGAGGCGCTGCTGGTCGGCCTGCTCGCGAGGGCGTCCTCCCCCGGCCGGGCTCCGGCGCCCACGGTGTCGGTGGTCGGCGGCCGGGGCGGTGCCGGGGCCAGCCTGCTCGCGGTGGCCCTCGCCCTGGCCGGTGAGCGCGCCGGACGCTCCACCGCCCTGCTGGACGCCGACCCGTTCGGGTGCGGCCCCGACGTCTACCTCGGGTGCGACCGGGGCCCCTCCCCCGGTCCCGAGCGGTGGACCGGCTGGGGCGACCTGCTGCGCAGGCGCGGCCGGGTGCGCTGGCGCGACCTGCGCGCCGGACTGCCGGGGACCTCCCGGGTGTCGGTGCTGACCTGGACGCGCGGCCCGGAGCCGACCGGCCCCCTGCCGGTGGGTGCCGTGCGCGCGGTCCTGTCCTCGGCCAGGGACGGCACCGACCTGGTGGTGGCCGACCTGCCGCGCTCCTTCGACCCGGCCACCACCGTGTTCCTGAACCGATCCGACCTGGTACTGCTGGTCGTCCCGGCGGACGTGCCCTCGGTGGTGGCGGCGACCAGGACGGTCGCCCGGCTGCGTGGGGAGACGCGGACCGTGCGGCTGGTGGTGCGCGGCGCCCGGGGCGAACTGAGCGCGGACGTGGTGTCCAGGGCCTTGAAGGTGGACCTGGGCGCGGATCTGCCGTCCGAGCCGGGGCTGGCCCGGTCGCTGGCCGCGGGGGACGTGCCCGCCCGCCATCCCCGTTCGCCCCTGGCCCGGTTCGCCGACCGGGTCGTCGCGGGCCTGCCCGCGCTGGAGGAGGTCCGGTGAGCCCCCTGGTGGAGGCCGTGCGCAACCGCCTGGTGGCGTCCGGGGTGCCGGTGAGCCCGTCGAGCGTCGCTGCGGCGCTGCGCGCCGAGGGAGGTCTGCTGGGCGACACCGAGGTGCTGTCCATGACCCGCCGTCTGGCCGCCGACCTGTCGGGGGCGGGGCCGCTGGAGGAGCTCATGACGTCGGGGGTCACCGACATCCTCGTCAACGGTCCCGACGAGGTGTGGGTGGACGACGGCGGAGGCCTGCGCCGGGCCGGGGTGCGCTTCGAGTCGGCGGACGCGGTGCGCCGACTGGCCCAGCGGCTGGCGGCGCAGGCGGGGAGACGGTTGGACGCGGCCGTGCCCTACGTGGACGCCCGGCTTCCCAGCGGCGCGCGGCTGCACGCGGTGCTGCCGCCGGTGGCGCCCGCCGGGGCGTGCGTGTCGCTGCGGCTGCCTCCCCGGCGGGTGTTCACCCTGGAGCGGTTGGCCCGGCGGGGGACGGTCACCCCGTGCGGGGCCGAGCTGCTGCGGTCCCTGGTGGCCTCGCGGGTGCCGTTCCTGGTCAGCGGGGGCACCGGCACGGGCAAGACCACGCTGCTGTCGTGCCTGCTCTCCCTGGTGGACCCGGGGGAGCGGATCGTCCTGGCCGAGGACTCCCCCGAGCTGCGGCCCGAGCATCCGCACGTGGTCCGCCTCCAGACCCGTCCGCCCAACATCGAGGGCAGCGGCGAGGTGTCGCTGGAGACCCTGGTCCGGCAGGCGCTGCGGATGCGTCCGGACCGGCTGGTGGTCGGCGAGGCGCGCGGGCCGGAGATCGTGTCCTTGCTGGGCGCTCTGAACACCGGGCACGAGGGCAAGAGACTTGCTTAACCATGCACAGGCGGGGACAAGGGTGGCCCCGGAGGTCCCGGGGCCGGAAGACGGCTAGACGCCGCGACAGTTCACGCGGAAAGCGTGGACAAGTCCAAGAGGACGGCCATACCAAGCCGGTTCCGGTCCTCACGGGCCCGCTGGCGTGCCTCGTGAGCCCTGTAGTACCCGCGCACAATGTCCGCCGGAGGCTGGACGGCCTCCGCCTGGACCACGGGGACATAGTCCGCCGGGTCGGGCCGACGCGTCACGGGCGGGGCCTCGTCCAGGGGCCGACGCGGAACCGGAACGGCGGAGGCGAACCCGGGGCCGACCGGACGAGGCGTACCGGGGTTCTCCGCGTAACGGCGAACACGCTTCGCACGGCGGACCCGCGCTTCCGCCCGGAGCGTGCGGAGGTAGTCACCGGGGCCCGCGTGGAGTCCCCGGGACGGGCGGAGCAACCGGCTAAGGGTTGCGAGCATGGCAAGTAGGGTGTGCATGTCGTCCTGCTTTCTCAGGTCGGCCATGACCCCGGGGCGTGTTACCGCACGCCGCCGGGGTTCCGCTGTATGCGGGACCATAACTGTACCGCTCTATACCGCTCCATAGTGCTTCACACTGCTACTTGTATGTTTGTGCAGCTCAAGGACGCCCTAGAGTGAGGCTGTGAGTGACATCCCAGATTTCCAGCCGTCGGAAGCGGCGTACGTCTACGCGGAGTTGGCCGACCACGTGGCCTTGCGCATCACGTCCGGGGACTTGCGTTCCGGTTCGCGACTTCCCGGGGAACGAGCCCTTGCCGATGAGTACGGCGTTGCCGTCGGCACGGCCCGCCGCGCAATCAAGGAACTCCGCGACCGAGGGCTTGTGGTCACCCTTCCGGCCAAGGGAACGTTCATCCGGGAAGCGTGACCGGCCGTAGTTGAGACAGCCCCGGGAATACCCCCCATAGTGGATTCCCGGGGCCGTGTGCGCTCCGCCGGAAGCGGACGGCGGAGCGCGGGGCCCGTTCTCTCCCCCGGGCCCCTGGAAGGGTCTAGGACAGCCACGAACCTAGACCCGTGTGGCTTGGTGCCGGGCCCGCTAGGGGAAGGGACAGCGGGACCGGCGTCCGCGCACACGAGGGCATCCCGACGCGTGCGCGGAGGTCTCTAGTTGTGGCGGGGGTCTCCCTTTTGCGGCTGCGTCTTCTCCTTGCCGCCGTCCGACCCCGTCCGTTCCTGGTGCTTCTTCTCCATGGCGGCGGCTATGGCGGCCAAAGCGGCGGCTTTTTCTTCTTCGGTGGCCACAGGTCGTCCTTCCGTGTGTGGGTATCCCGGCGGAGGTCCCGCCGGAAGCCGTGCGGCTACTCGTCCACGTGGCCCCGGGCGTCCAGTCCGACGCCCGGAGCGGGAACGAACTTTCGCCGCCACGGGTCCGGGAGCGGCATCCCGCCCGTGATCCAGTCGTGGAGCCGGTCAAAAGCCGCGTCCGACTCCACGAGCGACCGCCGGAGCGACTGGAAGTCTTCCCGTGCCTGGATGAGGTGAGCCCAAAGCTCCGCTTTGGTCGCGCGCGTTGACGGGTCGGCCCAAGCCCCCGCGTCGGGCCGGTCCCGCAACGTGCCGGACACGGCGTCAAAGAGCCAGTCCGCGCAACCCTCCGGGTCGCGAATCGGGTCCGGCATGTCCTCGTCCGGAGTGATGTCACCCGATGGCGGCATATCTTGGTCCCTTCTCCCTGTCCATAAGCTCCGGCGTGAGCCGCCGCGCTATGTCGTCCTCGTCTCCCATGGCCCCCACCGTCACGGGGCGGCCCGGCGTGCGCGTGTCTTCCCGCGTCCACGACCCGCCCGCGACGCGGAGCACCATCCGGTTCGGTCCCCACGCGACAGCCACGGCGATTACCTCGACCGGGTCCGCGACGTGGCATCCCCGACGCCGGAAAGCCGACTTCAGGTGAAGCTTGGCTAGCTCTTCCCGGGGCGTCATGGCGTCCTTTCCTGTCTGATTGGTAGCGGCCAGCGGTGAACGTGCCGGTCCCGCCGGGGGAGCCGGGACGGCTCCGGCGTTCGCTGTCGCGGGACCTCCGGCGTCCGGGGCCGCGTCGCGGCCAACGCGGACCGCCACGCCTCCGCCTCGTGGAACACGGCGGGGACGTCGTCGGAACCGTCTTGGCTGTTGCCGCGTGGGCACGCCGTGTGTGCCTTGTGGCCGCTCGTCTCCGTGTGCGCGCACGCGGGACACGTCCAGGCGGTCACGTCTCGTCCTCCGCCAACGTTTTCGCCACCGTGCGGGCCACGGACCATTCCATGCCGTGCCAGTGCAGCGGGACGAGCGTGTTCCCGCGCTCCGCCGCGATTTGGCGGAACCACTGGCGACCCACCAAGAGAACTGTCACCGAGCGGCCCTCGGACGAGGCCGTGACGTATCCCGGGAGCGGTCCGGCCTCTGCCCGGACGCCGTGCGACGTGCGCAGGAAGTCCATGAGGTCCGACAGTGGGCTTTCCACGCCGGTTCTCTGGTCAAGTGGGGTGAACGAGCACGACATAGGGGGCCTTCCGCGCGGGACTCACTTCTGAATGCCTGTGTCCAGCGTTTCGCCACAAGAGATTCCACGGAGTAGCCCAGGTGTGAGCCCTGCTGTGGGCCAGTGGTTCACAATGGCGGCATGGCCCCCAAACCGTTCCGTCTGGTGCTCCGTGAACTCCGGTCCGCGCGTGGTTGGTCGCAAGCGCGGTTGGCGGAAGCGCTGTGTGACGTGTCGGGACGTCCAACGGTGACCCGGCACGACGTGTCGCGGTGGGAGCGGGGGAAGCGTGTCCCGCGTGCGTGGCTTCCCTACCTCGCGGAGGTTCTGGACGTCCCCCGGGAGACGTTGGAACGGGCCACGGTCACGGAGCCGGAGCCCTTCCCGGTTACGGAAACGCTGGCGTCTCTCTTGCCCACGGGGGACGCTGTCGCGCCGCTACAGGCCCGAACAGGCCGGAGGGTGGGGCAGACGACGGCGGATGATCTGGCGACCCGTGCGCACGGTCTACGGCTTGCCGACGACGTTCTAGCCGGAGGCGATTTGATCGGACCGGCCTTCCGGGAACTGGACGCGGCCGTTCGCGTCCTCCGGGAATCGACGCACACGGACGAGGTCCGGCGGGGACTACTCCGGGCGGTTGGTGAACTCGCGCAGATAGCCGGATGGATTGCCAGCGACGCGGCGGACTCCCGGGCGGAGGGGGCCTATCGGCTTGGGCTGGACGCGGCGCGGGAAGCTGGGGACGGCCCGTTGGCCGCGCAGCTTGCCGGGTCTCTCGGCTACCACTTGGTGAACAACGGACGTGTTGCCGATGGGGCTGCGCTGTCGGTCGCGGCCGTGGCGGAGGCGGGACCGGACGCTCCCGGGAAGACGCGCGCGCTGTTCCATGACCGTGCCGCGTGGGCCCATACACAAGCCGGGGACGCGCAAGCCGCTATACGGTCGTTGGGGGCCGCCCACGAGGCACTAGCGGAGGACAGCGGGGATGCTCCGGAGTGGGCTTACTGGGTGAACGAGGCGGAACTAGAGGTCATGGATTCCCGCGTCTACACCGAACTCCGCCGTCCCCTGCGCGCGGTTCCCCTGCTCTCTCGTGTCCTCCGTGAATACCCGGCCACGTCCACAAGAGAGCGGGCTTTGTATGAGTCGTGGCTTGCCGTGGCCTACGCGGACGCGAACGAACCAGAAGAGGCCGCGCGCGTCGCGGCCCGCGTGATCGAACTATCCGGAGACGTGGCATCCGCACGGGCATCGGACCGGGTCCGTGTCGTGCTGTCGCGACTTGCCGACTTCCCAGACGTCCCGGAGGCCCGGGAAATCCTGGACAGCGTTCCGCCGGAAAGCTGATCCACGACACAGGAGACCGGACCCGGCCTTCCGGAGGCAGCACGGAACGGGACGGAAAGCCAGTGGCACAGCGTAAGAATTTCCGGCAACCAGCGGAACGCTACTGTTCACAGCGTCGGTATGGTCCGGCCTTTCACGCCCTGGACGACACGGACCGGCCTGAAGGCTGTGGAGTATGCCGCGTCCCCGGCACGCCAACGGCACGGAGGACGAGGGGCCGCGTCCAACGGCACAGGGACAAGAGCCCTAACCGATCATGGCCCGGTACTCATCCAGGACGGCCACGTCCTCCGCGCGCTCCGCGTGGACGTCCGCGTCCTCCGGCCATATCTCCGGGCCGTACATGTCGCGGATAAGGACGAGGTTCGCGGCGTCCGTGTCCGTCCAGACTGCGCGCTCCGCCTCGTCTGTGGCCTCCGTCGCACGGGCCGCGATGAACGCGTGGACGTCCCGGTATTGCGCTTCCAGGTTCGCGGGCCGGAGACGGCGGGCCGGGCCCGGAGCGCGCTTGCGGCGTAGTGCTCTCATGCGGCGTCACCTCCGGCGGCCCGTGCGCGGTCCCAACGAGCGGTAGCCGCACGGGCCGCCCGGATGCTAGCCGGGGATCGCACGGCGTGGCCGCTGTCTGCCTGCCCAAGGCTGGCCGCGTCCATCCCGGCGTCCGCCGGGAGCATGGCGCGGAGGACAACCCACGCGGCGGCTCGCTGCTGACGTGCTTCCGTCACGGCGGGGTTCACCACGAGTTGTCCGGCGGAGCCGGGAACCATGACGCCGTGTTCCTGGACGGCCTTGTCCAGCCGCTCCGCCGCGTCCAGGTGCTCACCGGCCAGTGCCAGCGCGGCCCGTTGTGTCTCGTCTAGTTCGTACTCCGCTTCATAGCTGGTGAACAGCCGCGCGGAGGCTGTGGGGTGATCACTCACCGTCTCCACATCCTTACGTTTCTCGGAAAACCCGGACTCCGCCGCATGCGCAGAGCCAAAAAATCGCTAACCCCCACCGGACGCTGTCCCCTGCGTTGGGGGGCCATCCCCACCTTGCACAGCAGGCACATTGCACCAAAGTGTCCAATTCCCATGGCAGCAACCACGCGCGAGCCGCGCTCAGGGCAGAGCAACCAAGACAGCACACGCCGTCCAGTCAAGGCTTGCTCGCACTGCGTAAGTGACAGGAGTCAAATCTCTTGGGCAACTGTCATGAACAACGAAGCCGCCCGTACCAGGGATGCCCAACCAGCATCAAGTTTCGGCTGATTCTCTATAGTTCTCGACGTTGCCGCGATACCGTTAGGGCATGACAGGAACTCCTGAGGATGAACAAGCCAACGAGGCAGGGACAGAGGACCCCAAGGGTCAGACTCCCCCGCGCACAATCAAGGTAAAAAGCGGAGATGGAGAATGGCGCGAAATTTCGGTTGAACCAAAAAAGACCGGAGACCCAGAACTTGACAGCCTCTGGGAAATGCCATATTCGCAATTCGAAGAGATCACAAAAGACCCCGACCATCCGCTACACCAAAAGGCCCTACAGGTACAAACGGAAGCTTTTAAGCCAATCACCAGCGCACTAAGCAGCGCAATCAATCCGCTCGCAGAAAGGCTCAATACAAGATTGGGCGCATTGGTTTTCGACAAGCCGCTCATGCAAAGACTTGACACGAAGCTCTGGCAGCCACCAAACAATTTCTCTTCATGGGCCTCGAAAATAGTTTCGAACAGCGTGTCACCGATGACAGGCTTGACAAATAGGACCACCATAGACGACCTATACGAACAGGAAGAAGGCAACCAAGAAGAACTTCCCGAGCCAGTTCGAACACCCACCCCACATGCCATTGACTTCGATTCCCTGGAGCCCCCGTACGCCTCACTTTCCGAGATAGCAACCGCATCAGAGTCCAAGGCCCAAGAAATTCGAGTGAGGCAAGTCGAGATTTTAGATGCCCTCCTTGCGCAAGCACAGTCCGACTCAGAAAAAGGAGACGAGGCCCTTGAAGTAGCAATAAATTCCAAAAAGGCAAGCTGGATTGCCGCGTGGGCGGGAATCGGAGCCCTCATAGTAAGCATCGCCGGTATCATTGTAACAATGTTGCAATGATAAGATTGACATCCCCTGCCCCAAAAAGTGGAAAAACCCGGGCGAGCGTGCATTTCGGCATAATCGAGAAAACAAGCCCGGGGTCTCGCGACCCCGGGATTTAAACCATTAATGGTTAACACGGTCACGGCGAACCGTGAGTATTAGTTTTCTGCTCGCGGGCCATAGCCACCGCGCGGCCCATGTCGCTACCGAGCTTGTCCGCGTCGCTGGAGAACGGGGACGGCTCCGTGTAGGCCAACCGCGCGGCCATGTTGTCCAGCTCGTGGAGTACGCCGTTGTAGGTCGGCCGGTTGCTCCCCCGCGCCGCGCTGTCCGGATGGAACCCGGTATGTGCCAGCTTGGCAAGGTCGCTATCCGGCTTCAGGTTCGCGGCGGCCCGCACGTGGAGAACGTAAGCATGCATCACTCCGAGCTTCCGGCGGGCATCCTGTGCCGCGTCCAGGGCCGCCGTCCGGGCGTCGTCCAGGGCCACGAGGGCATCCGTCAGAATCTCCCCCGCGTGTTCCTTGTTGAGCCGCTGTATACGCGCGCGGGCCCGGGAAGCTTCCCCGGAGGCCAGAGCGGCGGCGGTGTGCCAGTGGCGTTCCGCGCGCTCCGCGTCCTCCCGGGCGTCTGCCAGTCGGCCAGCGGCGTTGCGCTCCGCCTCCACGGGGTCCCGGCCATCCCGAATGGCTACGCGGCCCGCTGCGTTGCGCTCCGCCTCCGCCACGCGGACGGCGGTCCGCGCCTCGTCCCGGGCGTCCTCGTATGCCTCCGCGCGGTCGGCCAGCTTGTCCAGTTCGTCCGCGACGGCGGCCAGCTCCGGAAAGCGATGCGCGTTCTGGCGAAGGCGGGACACCATCGCGTGCGCGTCCGCTAGCTGGCCGCTGGCCCAGTCCTCCGCCGTGTCGGGGTCGGCGTCCCCGTTGGCGGCGTCCATGTAGTGGCCGTTACGGATGTATCGGGTGTCGGGTGTCTCAGTCATGGGGCGTTCTCTCTCGCGACTCAGTACGGCATGCGGGTACGGATGGCGGCGGCCAGCTTGCTCGCGTCAGGACGGCCGTCCACGTCGCGGAAGCCCTCCGCGTTCCAGCCCTCGTCCCCGCCGGAAGTCGCGGAGGCGGTCCTGGGTGTCATGCGGCCAACGCGGTCGGCCGGAGCGTTGCCAACGCGGGTGTGAGGGAGCGTCTTCGCAATGAAAGCGGCGGCGGCGGTGATCTCTTCTACCGTGTTGCCCTTGAGATAAGGAATGAACTCCGGTCGGATGCCGGACTCACGGCTGATACGTGCGTTACGCGCTTCTGTCAGTTCTTCCGGAGTGAACTCTGGGGCATTCGGCTTGGTGGTCTCGTTGTTGGGCATGGGATTCTTCTTCCTCTCACGGCCCCGCGACGTTCGCGGGGAAGGCCAGGGCACAAAAAATTGGCCTCCGTCCAACGTGGCCTTACGGGTGCCGTACACACCTATAAGTCCAGCGTCGGCCGGAGGCCGGTAACGCGCTTGTCCGGTACTGATCAAAGCAGGAAAGCGCGCAAGTCAGTGACACGGGCGGTGTACGGCCGTCCGTGAGTGCGGGCCCACTCCGCCGAGAAGGTAGAACGGGCCCGCAAGTGGGTTATGTGTCCGATCGATTACCCACCCCAGCAGGACAGGAAGCCACAGAATCAACTCTCCGCCCCCAGGGAGAGCAAACCCTAGCTGGGCTACCAACCGAGACTCCTCGCGTCTCTACGTGGATTATGTGGCCGTATGGCGTAAAGCAGGAGCCGGGCCAGCGCGCTCGCGAGAGCAAACCTCACGTGTGAGCCCGTTTATTCAGCCGGAGACGGTCCCGGGTTGGACAAGGTCCTCACACGGTCCCACTCCACTCATCTTGTGCGCCAGGGGACTGCTCCCGCGCGTCTCTGGACGGCCACGCGCGGCGTGTGTGTGGGCCACGAGGCCGGAGGTCGTTGTCCTCATCCAGTCGCTTCGTGGAGTCATTGGCCGCGCGGGTGACGAAGTGACGTTTCGAAGTATGTTTCTGGTTTCCTTAAGAGTTTTCTTAGGGAATACAGAAACAAGGTCTAAAACGTCACTTCGTCACCACGGACACAGAGGGCCCCTATGCCGCGACCGTGCGTAGCAACGGGGCCCGGCGGAACGCCTACGCCGCGACGCGTCCCGGGTCACCGGACACGATGGCGTCGGCGTGCCGCTCCCAACTGGACGTTCAGGAGTCGGGGACCGGAGGCTACGCGGCTTCTTCCCAGGCGGCGGCTTCCGGGTTCTCTCGCCACCACGCGGGACCGTCCATGTCCACACGCACACGCGCGGCGTCGTACCGGAGCGGGGCCCCCTCCGCGCGCGGGATCACGGTCACGTTCACGCCGTATTCGCGGAGCATGTCGTTACGGCCGGAAGTGTCACGGCTGGCCCACTCCTCCGCGATGGTTCGGCCAGTGGACACGTATTCGACTCCGGCGGGGACGGCGTCCTCCGCTTCAAGCTCCGCGTACTTGCTTTCCAGAGCTTCCAGTTGGGTCACGACAGTCTTAGCGGCTCGTCCACCCGGGGTCAGCGCGGCCAAGTTCCCGGCAAGCTGGTCAATCGCCGTGGCTGTCTCCCGGAGTTCACGCGAGACGTCCCGTCCGCCTGTGGAGACCTCACGAAACAGCTCAACGCTTCCTAGGACTGTCAGGAATTCAGCTTCTACGGTCGATTCCAGGCCACGGGAGTTGATCACGTTCCCCGCGTGTCCGTCCTTCCGGGCCCCCGCCTTACAGACGTAGGTAGAGCTGTCGGCCCCCTTATAGGTACGGCGGGAGTGGTACATAGGGTCCCCACAGACGCCACACGCGGCCACGTGCAACAGGACGGACTTCCCGGAGCGGCTGGACCCGGCCCCCCGGGAACGCTCCGCCAGCTTCGTTGTGACGGACACAAGCGTGTCCGCGTCCAGAATCTCCGGGCCCACCTGTTGCGGTTCCCCGCGCTCGTCCAGGACGGGCCGGAGGTCCCCGGACTTACGGCGGACGCCTCCGGGCCCCGCCTGGAGCAACCAACCACGTAGCGCGGGAGACGTGAGCACGTCCCGGAGAGTGGACGTGGACCACTTGGTCCCGCGCGGCTTACGCCCGTCCCGGATACGCGCGTGGTCCGCCGGAGACGGGACACCGCGCTCGTTCAGTTCGTACATAAGGGCCGTGAGCGACACACCTTTTTCCAAGATGCGGGTCACGCAATCACGGATGATCGCGGCGGACTCCGGGTCCTCGTCCAGGTAAACGCCCTCGGCCCGGCGAACGGTCTTGAAACCGTAGGGAGCGGCCCCACCAAGCCAACGTCCCGCGCTCCGGAGGCGGGACTTTGATTCCGTGATCCGGGTCTTGATCATGTGGAGCTCATAATCCGCAAAGGCAGAGAGCACGTTGATCATGAACTCTGCTGTCTCAGGGGAGAGGGTCCCGTCCGCCGTTATAAGAGTGACCGTTGCGGCGTCTGCCTTCTTCCGAAGTCGCGCGAACTCCAGGACGCTACGTGCGTAACGGTCCAGCTTGGCCGCTAGGACGTAGTCCGCGCGCGGCATGGCTTCCAGAACTTTCGCCATGCCTTCCCGGTCCTCTAGACGGGATGCTCCGGAGACGTCCACGTCCTCCACGACGAAAAGGACTTCCCAGCCACGCGCTTCCGCGTACGTGCGGCATGCGTCGGTCTGGGATGCAACGGAGGTAGAAGCGTCAGAGTCGCGGGACAGACGAACGTAGATGATGACGCGCGGCTTGGGCACAGGAACCTTCCACAGGAGTCCACCTACAAAGGGAGTCGCGTGGTTATGCGCCCCGCTGTTCGCAGGTGTTTGGCCCGCCGGTTGTGTGTCCGGCTAGGGCGTGGTGTTCGTCCTGTGCGTGGTTAAGCCGTTCTTCTGGGCGGCGCGGGGACCCTGCACGCCAACGGCGCGGGCGACGTGCCCGCCCGGGTGGAGGCGCTGGGGTGCGCGGCCGGACTGGACCGGGCCGCCGTGCACAGCCAGCTGGCCGCCACCAGGGTCATGGTCGTGCACCTGGTCCGGGACTCCGGCGGGCGGCGCCTGGCCGAGCTGCGGGTGCTCAGACGCGGTTCGGACGGGCTGGTGGAGGCGGTGCCGGCGGTGTCCTTCGGTCCCGACGGCAGCCGCCGGGAACACGCCGGGGCGGACGAGGTGGCCGCCCGGCTGGGCGGGGGGTGGCGCCGGTGGTGACCGCACTGGCGGCCTGTTCGGGAGGCCTGGTGCTGCTGTGCCTGGTCCCCGGGGCGCGGCGCAGCCGGTTGGCGTCCCTCCTTCCCCGGCCCCGGCGGCCGGTGTCGTGGTCCGTGGACTGGCGGGCGCTGGCGGCCCGTGCCGGTGAGGGCGCCCGGCGCCGCGCCGCGGTGGTGGTGCTGTGCCGGGTGCTGGCCGCCGAACTGCGCGCCGGGCAGCCGCCGGAGGAGGCCCTGCGGATCTCCGCCGCCGAGGCGGGCCCGCTGGTGGGCGCCCTGACCGACGCGGCGTCGTTGCGCCGCGAGGCCGAACGCGAACCGGACCTGTGGGCACTGGCCTACCTGGCGGTGTGCTGGGAGGTGGCCGCGGACACCGGGGCGGGTCTGGCCGAGGTGGTGGACGCCCTGGCCGCGAACCTCACCGAGCAGGAGGAGCAGCGCACGGAGGCCGCCGCGCGCACCACCGGTCCGCGCACCACCGCGATCGTGCTGGCCGCCCTGCCCGCCGTCGGACTGCTGTTGTCCTCGGGCCTGGGCGGATCGCCGCTGGTGTTCCTGTTCACCACGCCGCTGGGGTTGGCCTGCCTGGTGGGCGGGGTGGCCCTGGACGCTCTCGGGACCTGGTGGACGCTGCGCATGGTGCGCTCGGCGACCGCCTTTCCCTGACAGGACCCGGGCAACGGGACGCGGACGGCGGACCCCGTCCTGGGGACTGACGGATGCCCGTCGGAACGCCTCGGCCGGAGGCCTGGCCCGGGTACCCCGGCAGCGGTCTCCGGTCCGGAGATCTGGGTCGGACGCCTGTCCAGCAGGTCCGGGGCCTCGACCGGGGAGCTGACCGGAGGCCCGTCCGGGCGCCCCGGTCGGGAACCCGACTCGGAATTCGGGCCCAGGGCCTGGGCGTCGGCCGTCGAGCCGGGCCCGGGGAGGGACGACTGGCCACGGTCGGCATCGCTCCGGCCGCGGTGGCGCAGCGCGAGGAAGAAGAGGGAGGACGGATGTTCCTGACGGTCGCCGCGGTTCTGGGAGCCGCGTGTGTGTGGGTACTGCTGGGCGGGGGAACGGCGCGCGGACTGCGTCCGCCCTCCCGTACTCCGGCCGGGCCGGGGCTGCCGGTCCGCCTGCTGGGGCCGACCCTGGCGGGGGCGTTCGCGCTGACCGTCGCGGTGGCCCTGTTCGGCGCGGTCGGGGGCCTCGTCGTGGCCGGGGTGTGCGCCGCCCTGTGGGTGCGCGCCCGCAGGAGCGCCGGTTCCCGTTCTCAACGGCTGCCGGTGACCGCCGACCTGCCCGTGGTGATCGGTCTGCTCGCCTCGGGCATCCGCGCCGGGGCGACGGTGCCCGCCTGCCTCACTGCGGTGTCCCGGGCGACGCGGGGAAGGCTGGGGGAGGAACTGGCCGCGGTGGCCGAACAACTGCGCCTGGGCGCCGCTCCCGCCGAGGCCTGGCGACGCCCGGCGCTGCCCGAGCCCCTCGTCCCGGTGGGGCGCGACCTGGCCCGGGCCGCCGACACCGGGGCACCGGTGGCCGACCTCCTGGACCGGCACGCGGTCGATCTGCGCCGGACCCTGCGGGCCCGGGGGACGGCACGGCTGGAGCGGCTGGGCGTGCTGGTGGTGGCGCCCCTGGGTCTGTGCTTCCTGCCCGCGTTCGTGCTGATCGGCATCGTGCCGATGGCCGCCGAGCTGCTGTCCCGGGCCCTGGGCGGTTGAGGTCCCGGGCCCGGTCGCGTGTGCGGCGGCGCGGTGGCGGTCAGGGTTGCCCGTCCCGGGAGCCGCGCCGCCGCTGGCCCTCGTAGGGGACGGGGAAGCGGGGCCAGCCCACGGACAGGCGCAGCACCGGCACCACGACGCACAGCAGCACCAGGATTCCGGTCGAGACGTTGCCGACGATCCGCAACGCCGTACCGGTCGGGGTCGGGGCTGCGGCCGTGCGGTACACCACCGGTTCGCTGAGGGGCGAGGGCGCGTCCGTCGCGTCGCGTGGGCTCTCCCGCACGGGGCGGGACGGTTCCGGGGAGGCGGGGACCGGTGACGGTTCGGCGCACCGCTCGGGACCGGCGGAAGGGGCCGTTCGGCCGGAGTTCTCGAGGGCTCCGAAGCCGACGGGTTCGTCGGAGCGGAGGGGGTCATCGGAGCGCGCGGCCTCGGTGGGCCCGTTGGAGGAGGCCGGATCCTCTACACCGGTAGCGCCCGTTCTGCCTTGGGGTCCAAGGGCGTGGATGAGACCGGCGGAACCAGCGGCGTGCGCGGAGTTCTCGGGAGCGATGGAAACACCGGAGTGGTCGACACCGAGGGGATCTGTGATCTGTGGCGCGGGCGAGGCGGGGCAGGGCGGTGCGCCCCCGGGCTGGGC
>NZ_QPFC01000320.1:0-10964 GCF_003427465.1 Nocardiopsis sp. TNDT3
GGACCGTCGGGGCCCACGGCCCCGCCGCCGCCCTCGTCGGCGTCGTCCTCGGCCGCGACCCCCGTTCCGTTCCCCACCCGGTTCCCGGGCCTCTCCGCGGCGGGTCGGGCCCGGTCGTCGGCGACCGGCTCGGCCGTCTTGGAGTCGGCCGAGTCCGAGGCCCCGCCGGGCAGCGGGGCCTGGCCGGCGCGCACGGTCTCGGGCACCCGGGACTGGTACTCGGGGGCGCGGGCGGCCAGGACGGGGTTGAGCGAGAGCTGGGAGACCGTGCCGTCCGGCAGCAGCGCGGGCATGTCGATCGCGTTGTGCCGGGCGTAGGTGCCCGGTCCCGGCAGCGGGGTCGGGTGGTCGCCGCGGATGCGGTCCTCGGCGATCTCCCGCTGGGTGCGGCGCTTCTTGGTGCGGGCGGTGTGCGCCAGGACCATCGCGCCCAGGACCGCGGTGATGAGCAGCGCGCCGGTGGCCTCGAAGGCGACCACGTAGCGCAGCAGCAGCTCGCCCGCGATCCACGGGATGGTGCCCCCGGCCGCCGCGGCGCCCTCGGTGAGGCCGACCGGGTCGCCCACGGCGATGCGGGTGATGCCCGTGGTCAGGGCGCCGACGAAGCACAGGGCGACGACGGCCGTCATGAGGCGCTGTCCGCTGAGCGTCTCCACCAGGGAGTCGGCCGAGCTGACGCCGATGAGCATCAGCACGAACAGGAACAGCATGAGGACGGCGCCGGTGTAGACGACGATCTGCACGACCATGAGGAAGGGCGCCGCGTTGATGCCGTAGAAGATCGCCAGGCCGACCATGGTCAGCGCCATGGACATCGCCGAGTGCACGGCCTTGCGGGAGAAGACCACGCCCAGGGCGCCGAGGAGGACCACGGCGCCCAGGATCCAGAACGCGGTCGCCTCGCCGCCGCCGATCGGCGCGGCCAGGTACAGCGGCTGGTCGGACGGCGGGGCGGCGTGGACGCTGGTGAGCGGGTTCAACGGACCGCCTCCGGGGTCTCGGGCGCCTCGTGCCCGTCCTGCGAGCCGTGCTGGCCGCGCCCGGTGGCGTAGTAGTCCTGCTCGGTCTCGCCCAGGCGCATGGGGTGGGGCGGCTGCTCCATGCCCTCGCGCAGCGGGGCCAGCAGCTGCTCCTTGGTCCAGATCAGGCTCTGCCTGCTGTCGTCGGCCAGCTCGTACTCGTTGGTCATCGTCAGGGCGCGCGTGGGGCAGGCCTCCACGCACAGCCCGCACAGGATGCACCGCAGGTAGTTGATCTGGTAGACCCGGCCGTAGCGCTCGCCGGGCGAGTACCTGTCGTCGTCGGTGTTGTCACCGGCCTCCACGTAGATGGCGTCGGCCGGGCAGGCCCAGGCGCACAGTTCGCACCCGATGCACTTCTCCAGGCCGTCGGCCCACCTGTTCAGCTGGTGCCGTCCGTGGAAGCGAGGCGCCGTGGGGCGCTTGACCTCCGGGTACTCGACGGTCGGCACCTTCTTGAACATCGTGTGGAAGGTGACACCGAAACCCTTGACGGGGTTGAGCCACTCAAGCACCGGTAACCTCCTCACCCTTCTTGTTGCGGTCGGCGGCGGCCGGGGCCGTCCGCGGCGGTTCGGCGAGCACGCTGCTGCCGTAGTGCGGTGCGGCGCTCGGCGGAACCGGGAAGCCGCCGAAGGCGGGTTCCCGGTGCGCCCGGCGGGCGTTCTCCGCGCGCTGGCGGGCCTCCTCGGCGCGCTCGCGGCGCACGTGGCGCAGCCAGGCGGCGAAGGCGGCCACGGTCGCGGCGGTGAAGGCGGCGATCACCACGCCGACGACCAGCGGGGAGGCGCCGTCCAGGACGAGCATCCGCACGACGGCGACGGCGGTGATCCACACCAGCTGGATCGGGATGAGCACCTTCCAGCCCAGCTTCATGAGCTGGTCGTAGCGCACCCGGGGCAGGCTGCCGCGCGCCCAGATGAACAGGAACATCACGCAGACGAACTTGAGCAGCCACCACAGGGCGGGCCACCAGCCCTCGTTGGCGCCCGGCAGGATCGCCGCGATCCCGGGCGGGGCGAGCCAGCCGCCGAGGAAGAGCGTGACGGACACGGCGGCGACCGTGCACATGTTCACGTACTCCGCGAGGAAGAACATCGTGAACTTCATGGACCCGTACTCGGTCATGAAGCCGCCGACGATCTCGCCCTCACCCTCGGCCAGGTCGAAGGGCAGCCGGTTGGTCTCGCCGACCATCGTCACCAGGTAGATGAGGAAGGACGGCAGGAGCAGCACGGCGAACCACAGTCCGCGCTGGGACTCGACGATCCCCGAGGTGGTCAGGGTCCCGGACATGATGAAGACCGCGACGAAGGACAGGCCCATCGCGATCTCGTAGCTGATCACCTGCGCGGAGGCGCGCAGGCCGCCGAGCAGGGCGTAGGGCGACTGGGAGGCCCAGCCGCCGAGCACGAACCCGTAGACCCCCAGCGCGGCGGTGGCCAGGACCACCAGGGCCGCGACGGGCAGGTCGGTGAGCTGGAGCGGGGTGATGACCCCGAACAGGTTCACCTCGGGTCCGATCGGGATGACCGAGAAGGCGATGAAGGCGGGCACGGCCGCGATCATCGGCGCGGCGATGTAGACGAACCGGTCCACCCCGCGCGGGATCAGGTCCTCCTTGAGGGAGAGCTTGATGCCGTCGAAGAGCGACTGGAACAGGCCGAAGGGGCCCATCCGGTTGGGTCCGTGGCGCTGCTGCATCCGGCCCATGACCTTGCGGTCGGCCATGATCATCATCAGCACGCAGATCATGAGGAAGACGAAGATCGCCAGCGCCTTGATGGTGGTGATCCACCAGGGGTCGCCGCCGAAGGCGCTCAGCGTCTCCTCGGAGGCCAGGTGGGCGGTCACGCCCGGACCGAGAGCGGCGGGGGTCACTGCTGCCTCCCGTGGGTGCTGGCGGACCCGTTGCTACCGGTTCCGGTGGTGGACGCGGACAACAGGACGGTCTGCCCCGCGCCGCCGCCCAGGTCGCGGGGAACGTCGCACCCGTCGGCGTTGGCCGGGAGCCAGACGACGCGGTCGGCGATGTCGGTGACGATGACCGGCACGGTCACCGATCCGCGGGCTCCGGTGACGTGCAGGGTTCCGCCGTCGGGGACGCCGATCTCCTCGGCCGTGGCCGGGGACAGGTAGGCGCGGGCCTGCCGGGCGGTCCCGGCGAGGTAGGGCTCGCCGTCCTCCATGCGGCCGGTGCCGAGCAGCTGCCGCCAGGTGGACAGCAGTGCCTGGCCGGGTTCGGGCCGCACGACCTCGACGGGCCGCACGCGGGGTCCGTCCGCGCGCTCGCCGGTCCACAGACCCAGCTCCATCAGTTCGCCGTAGGCGGACGCGGCGTCGGGCAGGCCCAGGTGCACGTCCATCTGGTCGGCGATCGCGGAGAGCACCCGCAGGTCGGACAGCGCGCCGGGCACCTTAAGCGCGTCGCCGAAGGGCCGGTGGCGGCCCTCCCAGTTGACGAAGGTGCCGGACTTCTCGGCGACGGCGGCCACCGGCAGCACCACGTCGGCGCGGTCGGTGACGTCGCTGGCGCGCAGTTCGAGGCTGACGACGAACGGCACCCGGGCCAGGGCCGCGCGGGCGGCGTCGGGGTCGGGCAGGTCGTCCAGCTCCACCCCGGCGACGACCAGGGCGTCCAGCTCCCCGGCGGCGGCCGCCGCGAGGATGGCGGCGGTGTCGCGGCCGGGGGTCTCGGGCAGGGAGCCCACGTTCCAGACCTGGGCGACCTCGGCGCGGGCGGAGGGGTCGGCGACCGGTCGGCCTCCGGGCAGCAGGCCCGGCAGCGCTCCGGCGTCCACGGCCCCGCGCTCCCCGGCGCGGCGCGGCACCCACACCAGGCGGGCGCCGGTCCGCTCGGCCAGGGCCGCGGCGGCGGTCAGGGCGCCGGGCACGGCGGCCAGGCGCTCGCCCGCCATGATGACCGCGCCCTCCTGGTTCAGGGCCGCGACGACGTCGGGGTCGTCGGTGTCCAGGGCGTTGAGGACGCGGGCCTCGTCGCCGGGGACGGCCCGGACCAGGGTCCCGTGGGTCTTGGTCAGGCCCAGGCTGGCGTGGGAGCCGACCGAGTAGACCTTGAGGCCGCGCTTGCGCACTCCCTTGCGCAGCCGCAGGAAGACCAGGGGCGACTCGTCCTCGGGCTCGAACCCGGCCAGCAGGACCGCGGGCGCCTTCTCCAGGGCGGTGAAGTCCACGCCGACCGGGGTCCCGGCCACGTGGGCGGCCAGGAAGTCGGCCTCCTCGGGCGAGTGCGCGCGGGCGCGGGCGTCCACGTCGTTGGTGCGCAGGGCCACGCGGGCGAACTTGGCGTAGGCGTAGGCGTCCTCGTAGGTGAGGCGGCCCCCGGTCAGGACGCCGACCCGGCCGCGCGCGGCGGCCAGGCCCTGGGCGGCGACGCCGACCGCCTCGGACCAGGAGGCGAACTCCAGGGCCCGGGACTCCCCGTCGCGCACCAGCGGGCGGGACAGGCGGTCGGACTGGGTGGTGTAGCTGAACGCCCACCGGCCCTTGTCGCAGTTCCACTCCTCGTTGACCTGCGGGTCGTCCCCGGCCAGGCGGCGCATGACCTTGCCGCGCCGGTGGTCGGTGCGCTGGGCGCACCCGTCGGCGCAGTGCTCGCACACGCTGGGCGTGGACACCAGGTCGAAGGGGCGCGACCGGAACCGGTAGGCGGAGCCGGTGAGCGCGCCGACCGGGCAGATCTGCACGGTGTTGCCGGAGAAGTAGGACTGGAAGGGCTCGCCCTCGGCGATGCCGACCTGCTCGTCGGCGCCGCGCTCCATCAGCTCGATGAGCGGGTCGCCCGCGATCTGCGCGGCGAAGCGGGTGCAGCGGGCGCACTGCACGCAGCGCTCCCGGTCCAGCAGCACCTCGGTGGACAGCGCGATCGGCTTGGGGAAGGTCCGCTTGACGTCGACGAAGCGGGTCTCGCCCTGCCCGGTGGACATGGCCTGGTTCTGGAGGGGGCACTCGCCGCCCTTGTCGCAGACCGGGCAGTCCAGCGGGTGGTTGATGAGTAGGAACTCCATGATCCCGCGCTGGGCCTTCTCCGCCACCGGGGAGGTCAGGTGGGTGTTGACCACCATCCCCTCCATGACGGTGATGGTGCAGGAGGCCTGCGGCTTGGGCATGCCGCGCCCGTTGCCCATGTCGGGGATCTCGACCAGGCACTGGCGGCAGGCCCCGACCGGGTCCAGCAGCGGGTGGTCGCAGAACCTCGGGATCTGGATGCCGAGGAGTTCGGCGGCCCGGATCAGGAGGGTCCCCTTGGGCACCTGGACCTGGAACCCGTCGATGGTGACGGTGACGAGGTCCTCGGGCGGCGGCGCGGGCGCGGCTCCGCCGGAGGAGTTGGAGGTGACGGTCACTGCTGTCCTCCCGTCGTGGTCGGCCGGTCGCCCCAGAGGGTGGCCCGGGAGTGGTCGAAGGGGCAGCCGCCCCGCTCCACGTGGTCGATGTACTCCTGGCGGAAGTGCTTGATCGAGGAGGTCACCGGGCTGGTCGCGCCGTCGCCGAGGGCGCAGAAGGAGCGGCCGAGCAGGTTGTCGCAGATGTCCAGGAGCTTGTCGAGGTCGGCCTCGGTGCCCTGCCCGTTCTCCAGCCGGTCCAGGACCTGGACCATCCAGAAGTTGCCCTCGCGGCAGGGCGTGCACTTGCCGCAGGACTCGTGGGCGTAGAAGGCGATCCAGCGGCCGACGGCCTTCACCACGCAGGTCGTCTCGTCGAAGATCTGGAGGGCGCGGGTGCCGAGCATGGACCCGGCGGCGCCCACCGACTCGAAGTCGAGCGGGGTGTCCAGGTGCTCCTCGGTGAAGATCGGCGTGGAGGAGCCGCCGGGCGTCCAGAACTTGAGCCGGTGCCCGGGCCGCATCCCGCCCGACATGTCGAGCAGCTCGCGCAGGGTCACGCCCAGCGGGGCCTCGTACTGGCCGGGGTTGGCCACGTGCCCGGACAGGGAGAAGAAGCCGAACCCGGCGGACTTCTCGGTGCCCATGGACGTGAACCATTCGGCGCCGTTGGCCACGATGCTCGGCACGCTGGCGATGGACTCGACGTTGTTGACCACGGTCGGCGAGGCGTAGAGCCCGGCGACCGCGGGGAAGGGCGGCTTGAGCCGGGGCTGGCCCCGGTAGCCCTCCAGGGAGTCCAGCAGCGCGGTCTCCTCACCGCAGATGTAGGCGCCCGCCCCGGCGTGGACGACGACGTCGAGGTCGAAGCCGGTGCCCAGGACGTCCCTGCCGAGCAGCCCGGCCTCGTAGGCCTCGGCGACGGCCCGGCGCAGGCGCCGGATGACGTGCAGGACCTCGCCGCGCACGTAGATGAAGGCCTGGCTGGACTTGATCGCGTACGCGGCGATCGCCACCCCCTCCACCAGCACGTGCGGGTTGGCGAGCATGAGCGGGATGTCCTTGCAGGTGCCCGGCTCGGACTCGTCGGCGTTGACGACGAGGTAGCGCGGGTTGGGGTTGTCCGCGGGCAGGAAGCCCCACTTCATCCCGGTGGGGAACCCGGCGCCGCCACGGCCGCGCAGGCCGGACTTCTTGACCAGGTCCACGATGGCGTCGGGCTCCATGGCCAGCGCCTTGCGCAGCGCGCCGTAGCCGCCGGTGGCCCGGTAGCCCTCCAGGGTGAAGGAGTCGGGGCGGTCCCAGTCGCGCGACAGGATCGGGGTCAGGGTGGTCACTTGGCGTCCTCCTCACCCTGTTCGCGGGGCGGAAGGTTGTCGGGGTCCGGAGCGGTCCAGCCGCGCTCCCTGGCCAGCCTGAGTCCGGCCAGGGAGGGCGCGGCGGCCTGGACGCCCTCGCCCGCGCGGCCGTCCTCGAACCCGGCCAGTACGCGGGAGGCCTGCTTCCAGGTGCACAGGCTGGCGGGGCCGCGCGTGGGCGCGACGTCCCTGCCCAGGCGCAGGTCGTCCACGAGCCGCTTGGCCGTGTCGGGGGTCTGGTTGTCGAAGAACTCCCAGTTGACCATCACGACCGGCGCGAAGTCGCAGGCCGCGTTGCACTCGACGTGCTCCAGCGTGACCTTGCCGTCCTCGGTGGTCTCGTTGTTGCCGACCCCCAGGTGGTCCTTGAGGGTCTGGAAGATCTCGTCGCCGCCCATCACCGCGCACAGGGTGTTGGTGCACACGCCCACCTGGTAGTCGCCGCCGGGGCGGCGGCGGTACATGGTGTAGAACGTGGCGACCGCGTTGACCTCGGCGAGGGTGATGCCGAGCTGGTCGGCGCAGAAGCGCATCCCGGCCTTGCTGACGTGCCCCTCCTCGGCCTGCACCAGGTGCAGCAGCGGCAGCAGCGCCGAGCGCGGCCGCGGGTAGCGGCCGATGATCTCCTTGGCCTCGGGCTCCAGCCGAGCGGTGACCTCGGCGGTGAAGGCCTCGCGGGGCTCGGCCGTCGCCGCGGTCTCGGTGGTCTCGTGCTCGCTCACCGGTCCACGCCTCCCATCACCGGGTCGATACTGGCCACGGCGGCGATGACGTCCGCCACCGTTCCCCCCTCGCACATGGCCGCGACGGCCTGCAGGTGGGTGAACGAGGGGTCGCGGAAGTGCACGCGGTGGGGGCGGGTGCTCCCGTCGCTGACCGCGTAGCAGCCGAGTTCGCCCTTGGCGCTCTCGACGGCCGCGTAGGCCTGGCCCGCGGGGACCCGGAAGCCCTCGGTGACCAGCTTGAAGTGGTGGATGAGCGCCTCCATGGAGCCGCTCATGATGTGCGCGATGTGGTCGGGCGAGTTGCCCAGGCCGTCGGGCCCCAGCGCCAGCTTGGCGGGCCATCCGATCTTGGCGTCCTGGATCATCACCGGGCCGGGCTGGAGCTTGTCCAGGCACTGCTCGATGATCTTCAGGCTCTCCTCCATCTCGGCCATGCGCACCCGGTAGCGGGCGTAGACGTCGCCGCCGTCGGAGACGGGGACGTCGAACTCGTAGCCCTCGTAGCCGCAGTAGGGCTTGGCCTTGCGCAGGTCCCAGGCCAGGCCGGAGGCCCGCAGCAGCGGGCCGGTGACGCCGAGCGCCATGCAGCCGGGCAGGTTGAGGTGGGCCACGTCCTTGGTGCGGGCGAGGTAGACGGGGTTCTCGTCCAGGAGCTTGCGCATGACGGCGATGCGCTTGGGCATCTCCTTGAGCAGCTCGCGGACCTTGCCGGCCGCGCCGGGCGGCAGGTCCTGGGCCACGCCGCCGGGGCGGATGTAGGCGTGGTTCATCCTCAGGCCGGTGACCAGCTCGAAGATGTCCAGGATCATCTCGCGCTCACGGAAGCCGTTGGTCATGACCGTGGTCGCGCCCAGCTCCATGCCGAAGGTCGCCATCGCCACGAAGTGCGAGGCCATCCGGTTGAGCTCCATCATCATCACGCGGATGACGCTGGCCCGCTCGGGGACGCGGTCCTCGATGCCGAGCAGCTTCTCGACCGCCAGGCAGTACGCCGCCTCGTTGAACAGCGGCGTCAGGTAGTCCATGCGGGTCACGAACGTGGTGCCCTGCGTCCACGTCCGGTACTCCATGTTCTTCTCGATACCGGTGTGCAGGTAGCCGATACCGACGCGCGCCTCGGTGCAGGTCTCACCGTCGAGGGTGAGGATGAGCCGCAGGACGCCGTGCGTGGAGGGGTGCTGGGGTCCCATGTTGACGACGAGGCGTTCGGCGCTGGTGGCCTGCGCCTTCTCGATGACGTCGTCCCAGTCCCCGCCGGAGGCGTCGATGTAGTCCTCGGTGATGGTCATGCCGGGCCTCCCTCTGTGACGGAGTGCGTGGGGTTGGCGGGGCTCACTTGTAGGACCTCCGCTCGTCCGGCGGGGGCACGGTGGCTCCCCTGTACTCGACCGGGATGCCGCCCAGCGGGTAGTCCTTGCGCTGGGGGTGGCCGTGCCAGTCGTCGGGCATCTGGATGCGGGTCAGCGCCGGGTGGCCGTCGAAGACGATCCCGAAGAAGTCCCAGGCCTCGCGCTCGTGCCAGTCGTTGGTCGGGTAGACCGACACGATCGAGGGCACGTGCGGGTCGGCGTCGGGGCAGGTGGTGGCGACGCGGATCTCGCTGTTGTGGGTGATCGACCGGAAGTGGTAGACCGCGTGCAGCTCCCGGCCGGCGTCGTCGGGGAAGTGCACGCCCGTCACGCCCAGGCACAGCTCGTAGCGCAGGGCGGGCTCGTCGCGCAGCAGGCGGGCCAGCCTCGGCAGCGCCTCGCGGCGGGTGTGGAAGGTCAGTTCGCCGCGGGCCACCTCGACCCGCTCGACCGCTCCGGCGTCCTCTCCCAGGGCGGCCTCCAGGTCGTCGGCCACCCGGTCGAAGTCGGCGGTGCGCGCGTCCTCGGGGTCGGTGTAGGGGCGCTGGCTGCGCACGGGAGCGCTCCCCCGCACCTGCAGGCGGCCGAAGCCGGAGGTGTCGCCGGTGGTCGTGGCGCCGAACATCCCGGTGCGCCGGACCGGCGCGGCCAACCGCTCGCGGCCCAGCTTGTCGGGGAGGTTGGCCGCTTCCTCGTCGCGTTCGCGTTCGTTGTCGGTACTCATGTCAGTCCTTGCTCACCAGCGGCAGCGAACGGCGGAGCATCCGCTCCTCGTTCTCGGTGATCTCCTGCTCCCGGTGGGCGCCGAGCTTGGTGTTCTGCACCTTGTCGTGCAGCTTGAGCACGGCGTCCAGGAGCATCTCCGGCCGCGGCGGGCAGCCGGGCAGGTACATGTCCACGGGGACGACGTGGTCCACGCCCTGGACGATCGCGTAGTTGTTGAACATGCCGCCGCTGGAGGCGCACACGCCCATCGCGATGACCCACTTGGGCTCGGGCATCTGGTCGTAGATCTGGCGCAGGACGGGGGCCATCTTCTGGCTCACCCGCCCGGCCACGATCATCAGGTCGGCCTGGCGCGGGGTGGCGCCGAACTTCTCCATGCCGAACCGCGCCAGGTCGTAGTGCGGGCCGCCGACGGACATCATCTCGATGGCGCAGCAGGCCAGGCCGAACGTGGCGGGCCACATGGAGCTCTTGCGGGCCAGGCCCACGACCTGCTCGACGGTCGTGAGCATGATGCCGCTGGGCAGTTTCTCCTCGAGTCCCATCAGACGCTCTCCTCCTCCGGGCTGGGCTGCTGGGTGTGCTCTGCGGTCGGCGCTTTGCCGCGGTGGTCCGCGTTCGGGCGTCGGCGGGGTTCTGGAGGTCTCAAAGCGCCTGTCCGAGGAACGAGGACTGGCGCGTAGAGGCCGAAGGTTCCCGCCCTCGGGACGCCCGAACAAGGGAGGAACTGCGCCGTAGGCGTCGGTTGAGGGTGGTGGCGGGTGACGGGTGGGCAGCGGAGCGGAGGCCCAAGGCGAGCACTGTTCAGTCCCATTCGAGGCCTCCCCGGCGCCACTCGTAGGCGTAGGCGATGGAGACGTTCACCAGGAAGAGGACGATCGCGACCAGTCCGAACCAGCCCAGGGCGTCGAAGTGCACGGCCCAGGGGATGAGGAAGATGATCTCGATGTCGAAGACGATGAACATCATGGCCGTCATGTAGTACTTGACGGTGAACCGGCCGCCGCCCGCGGGCTGCGGCGTGGGCTCGATGCCGCACTCGTAGGCCTGCATCTTGGCGCGGTTGTAGCGCTTGGGCCCCAGGACCGCACCGGCGACCATCGACACCACGACGAACGCGGCGCCGATCCCGCCGAGCACGAAGATCGGTGTGTACAGCTCCACGCTCACCCTCCTCCTGGCTGCTGGGCACGCCCGCGCGGCGTGCCGGGAGCGCTTGTGATTGCTTTCACTTGTGCGGGCTCATCTCCGGTCGTCCCGTGTGTCCTGTTGTGGAGCCGGGCTCGACCGCCCGGTGGGTTGTGTGTCACGGCTGGGTCGGCGCCCCGTGTCCCGGGGGCCTCGGCACCGCGGCGCCCGGCTGTCGGCGCTCGTGCGGCTCCGGTCCTCCCCGGGAGGCGGCGCCCCCGTCCGGGCGGGTCCGGGCGCGGGCGCCCGGACC
>NZ_QPFC01000321.1:0-1953 GCF_003427465.1 Nocardiopsis sp. TNDT3
TGCCGGCGGCCCCTCACCCCGTCCCCGGGGCAGGGGCCGCCCCCGTCAGCCGCCCAGGATGAGCCCGAGGTTGACCTCGGTGCCCAAGAACATCGACCCCACGATGAGGATGAGCAGGCCCGGAAGCAGGGTCACCGCGGTCACCATCGTCACCCGGGGGTTCATCCGCTGCGCCTTGCGGCGCATGTACTGCGCGTCGGCGCGCCGCATGTCCTGGCTGATGGCGACCAGGGTGTCGCTGAGCGGGGCGCCCAGCTCCTCCGCCTGCTGGATCGCGGTCACGAACTTGCTCAACGACTCGTTGCGGTTGCGTCGGCGCAGCATCTCGAACGCCTCCCGCCGCGAGGTGCCCAGCTCCATCTGCTGCAGGGCCAGCGCGAACTCGTCGGCGAGCACGCCCGGCATCGACTCCGCCACCCGGGCCACCGCCGCCCGGAACGACATCCCGGCGCTCACCGTCACCGCCAGCACGTCCAGGAAGTCCGGCAGCTGCGACTGCACCTTGTCGCCGCGCTCCTGGCCCTGCACGTACAGGCTCAGGTCGGTCAACCCCATGAAGGCCAGCACCACCAGTCCGACCAGCGGGTTCCCCGAGGCGAACATCAGCAGTCCCAGGGTGCCGTACAGCGCCACCTCGCCGACCTTGCGCCGCAGGTAGCGCTCCAGGGTCAGCCCCTCCGGCCTCCCCGCCGCCTCGATGCGCTCGGCGATGGAGACCAGGCGGCGCTGGCTCAGCGACGCGTGCAGCGACCGGGCGAACGGCCGTCCGATCGCCTCGGTGATCCGGTGCAGCACGAACGTGTCGTCGGACCGGATCCGCGTCGGGCGCGCGGCCGGGTCGGCCACCCGCACCCGGGTCTGCGACATCATCAGGTACAGGCCGTAGCACGCGACCAGCGCGACCAGCGCGCTGGCCAGAGCGGCGGTCAGCGGCACCAGCAGGGAGAGGGGGGCGTTCATCGGGGAGCGGTCCTCACAGGTCGAACTTGGTGATGCGGGACACCAGCACGAAGCCGATGGCGAACAGCGCGGCCACCACCAGCAGCACCGCCACCCCCGCCACGGACGTGGTCATGACGCGCATGATGCCCGGCTCGATGGCGTTGATCAGGAACAGGGCGCCCACCGACATGAACCCCAGCGCCCACACGGTGCTCGTGGTCTCGCTGAGGATGGTCTGCACCTCGCGCCGGGTCTCCTTGCGGTTCTCCAGGGTGGTGGAGATGTTGCGCAGCGCCGTGACCAGGGAGCCGCCCGAGCGCGAGGCCACCACCAGCGTGGACAGCAGGACCCCCAGCTCGCGGGAGGGCATGCGCTCGCGCAGCTCCGCGACGGCCTCCTCGAAGCTGGCGCCCAGCTTCATGGACTCGGCCATGCGGCTCAGCTCCTCGCCAGCGGGCCCGTCCAGCTCGTCGGCGGCCATCGCCACGGCCGTGGGCAGGGCCAGGCCCGCCGAGGTCGCGTTGCCCAGTACCCGGGCCAGGTCCGGCAGTTGGGAGGTGAACTCCTCGCGCCGCTTGGCCTCGGCGCGGTTGAGGTAGGAGAAGAACAGGAACGCCACCCCGGCCGCCGCCAGCAGGCCGAAGAAGGGCGCCAGCACCTGCCAGACCACGACCACCGCCAGCAGCGATCCGCCCAGCAGCGCGAGCACGAACGTGGACAGGCGCACCTCCGTGCCCGACCGGGCGATCCTGCGGTACAGCCGCCCGCCCCACTGGGTGCGGTAGATCGCCGCGTCCAGCCGCGCCATGGGCGTGGACGCCTCGTACTCGGCCTGGTCCAGGGCACTGCGGGCGGCGATCATCCGCCGGTGCTGCGCGCTGGCCACGAACTCCCACAGCGCCCACAGCGCCAGGGCCAGCACCGCGGCCAGGCCGCCGAGGATCGCCACGAACTGCCAGGTCACCGGAGCTCCATTCCGATCGGGGGACGCGCCCGCCGGGGCGCGTCCCC
>NZ_QPFC01000322.1:0-8669 GCF_003427465.1 Nocardiopsis sp. TNDT3
CTCCGGCCGCCCCGCCGAAGGTGGGACGGGGCGGGGCCGGTGGCGGCGCCCCGGCGCCGCGAGTTCCAGGCGCTCCTCCAGCCCCGCGGGCCGCGCAGGGCGGGGGGTCCGGTCCGCGGTGCGGTCGGCGGCGCGGCGGAGGGGGAGACGGGGCCCGCGGCCGTCCCCGGTGCGCCGCCCGCCCGGGCGCCCACCGCAGCCGGGTTCACGAGGCCGTCGGCGGCGGCCATCCTCTCGTTGAACCGCCGCCGCTGGACGGTCCCCTTGGCCGCGTTCCACCTCAGGAGCTGACGGGCGTCCTTCCTCGGCACGTCCCTACTGGTGAGTCCCCTCAGGTCCTCCACCCGCCGGTCCACCTGGTCCACGTAGGTGTCGTGCGCCGACTCGGCCGCCCGGACGGCGCGGTCCGCACGGTCCCCGGCAGCCCGCACCAGGAGGTCGCCCTGCCGTGCCACGGCGGTGATCCGTGCCGCGCCCGCCAGGGCCGTCGCCCGCACGTCCGCGTCGCCCGCACGCACCGCGTCGGCGACGTGCTGGTTGGTCCGGGTCCTGGCCCTGCTCACGCGTCGGGTGCGGGCGTCCTCCGCCCGCCGGACCAGGGCGTCCCCCTGGTTCCTCGCGTCCCTCTCCGCGACGGATCCCCTCCCGGCCGCGTCCCTGACCAGCCTCTCCCGCTGCCACTTCGCCCGCCGGACACCGGCGTCCCCTGTCCGCCTCGCCTGGGCCACCACGCGGTCGGCGCGTTCCCGGGCCAGGGCGACGCGCGTGCCGCGCCTGGCCTGGGCCGCAGCCACGTCCGCCCCGGCCCTTACCGCCGCCTGGTGGGTCATGAGCGCGCTCATCCGCTCCGCCGAGCGCACCATGGCGGCGGCGCGGCCGCGGACGGTCCTCAGCGCCAGGCCCGCCTTCGCCTTGGTGAGTGCGGCCCTCGCCCGCCGTGCCCTGACCCTGGTCCGGATCCGGACGCGGCCCCGCCTGAGGCGCCCGCGCAGGGAACGGCCCGCGGCCCGCCGGAGCGGACGCAGCACCCACCGGTTGAGCAGCGCCGCCGCGAAGTCGAGGAGGCCGAGGGCCATGCGCGCCAGGAGGCCCTGGATCCGCCCCGCGGTCCTGGCCAGCCAGACGAGCCCGCCCACCGTCTCCGAGACGACGTCGCCCTGCCCGCTCGGCGCCCCGGGCACGCCGGGACCGCCCGGGGACAGGAAGCGCCGGGAGTGGGCGTCGGGGACGGCGCGCGCGGCGGGTTCCGCGGGCACGTTCCCCACCTGCGGCGGGGGCGGAGCCGGGGGCGCCGCGGCGGTGGCCGGGGGGCTGGCCATGGTCGTCCTCCTTGCGGGTCGGGTCGTACGGGGAGAGGGTCCGCGGTGGTGGTTCACCTTCCGCGGGGCGCGTCGTAGCGCACGCGGGCCCTGGTGGTGATCCGCTCCTCGGCCTCCTTGATCGCGGCGGAGACGATCCTGGCCCTGTCGGTCCGGTACCAGGGGCGCATCCGCAGGATCGTGGGCTGGGCGGCTGTGGCGAAGAGCAGGCACTCGCCCTTGTCGATCCTGCGGATGTCGGAGCCCTGCATGATCTCCTGGCGCCGGAGCTGGACGGAGTGGTTGCCCTTGCCCTCGCCGTAGCTGAACGACGTGGTGGAGATGTCGTGCTGGCCGATCAGCTTGGACAGCGCGTCCACGATCTTGTGGTCGTCGAGCCCGGCGCCGAACACCTTCACCGTGGCGGCGGACCACATGGCCTCCATGCCGTTCTCGGTCCAGACCCGCACCCCCTGCCGGTAGCTCTGGAGGATGGTGACCGGGACGATGCCGCGCGATCCCAGGTGGGAGTACATGTCGGGCAGGTCGGCGATCTTGCAGATGTTGGCGGCCTCGTCCAGCACGGCCACCAGCGGCGGGTCGAGCCTGCCGCCCTGCCCCTCCGACGCCTCCTCTCCCGCGATGAAAACCGCGTCGGTGAGGGCGGCGATGAGCGGGGCCGCGGCGGCGCGGGACTTGCTGAGCAGGTGGAGCGTCTGCCTGGTGGTGACGAAGGAGCGCGGGTCGAACTCGTGGTACGCCGGCCCGTCCGGCGGGGTCACCCACGCCATGATCTCGGGGTCGTCCAGGCAGCGGGCGGCGGTGCGGGCGGTCGTGTAGATGCCGTCACGCGTCTCGGCGACGATGTTCTGCGTCTCGCGCAGGGCCTCGGCGTAGGCCGTGAACCCGTGCTCGAAGAGGAGGTTCACCGGCTGGGGCAGCTTGGTGTCGTGCAGCCACTCCCCGACCTTGGCCAGCGACTCGCCCCCGAGCGCCGCGGCGAGCGTGAGCTGGGAGAGCAGAGCGCGGGCCGCCGGACCCCACATGTCCTTCTTGGAGTCGTCGTCGATGGTGAGGACGAAGTGCCCGGCGAGCCGGTAGGCGTCCTCGACGCTGCGCACGCCGGCCAGCGGGTTCCACCAGAAGTCCTGCTCCTGGTGGGTGATGTGCTGGGGGTCGAACAGCCAGACCCGGTCGCCGGTGGCGTGCTCCCGGATCTTCGCCGTGGCCGACCAGACGTCGGCCTTGTTGCTGGTGGCCAACGCCGGTCCGGGCGCGTCCAGGATGTAGGGGATGGCCATCGCCGTGGTCTTGCCCGCGCGGGGCGCCATGTAGGCGAGGACGGTGTCCTCCCACGACGCGAACAGCCGGGGCCCGTCGCGCCTGCCCGACCCCCGCACGTCGCCGATGACCAGGCCGACGTCGGCGTCGGCCAGCGTCCTGCCCCTGATGCCGCGCAGCGAACGCCTGCGCAGCCGGACCGCCTTCTCCGCGGCCTCGGGGCGGGCCAGTTCGGCGATCGTCTCGTTGTTCCTGTTCAGGGCGGCGACCGCGTCGGACTGTCCGTACAGCGCGTTCCTGACCCGGGCCAGGGTCCACCAGAGGGCGCTGACCGCCGCCGCGGCCAGGACGGAGAACACCACGGCGACCGGGGCGCTCGGTGTGCCCGGCCACGTCGCCCCGGTGTCCCACACGAGCAGCGAGTACGCCCACATCGGGCCGAACTCGCCGACCGCGCCCCCGGTGACGGCGGCCACGAGCCGCGCCGACAGCCAGAAGAGGAAGAACAGGGCCACCAGGCCCCACAGGGCGAGCAGCACGAGCAGCGGCGGGGCTCCGGCCGCCGCCGCTCCGCCGCGCACCTGGTACGTGGGTCTGCGCCGTGCCATGGCCGCCTCACTCCCCCCGGATCGCCTGGTCGGTGTCGTACAGGACGAGTTCGTCGCGGGTGAGCGTCATCTGCACCGGGATCCCCAGGCGCTCCGCACCCGTTTTGATCAGGTACTTCCCGCGTCCGGGGTGGCGCGCTCCGGGCTGCCAGGAGTCCGGGGACGACCACGACGCCACCAGCCCCTGCTCGGGGGCGGTCATCGGGGTGATCCGGTTGACCGAGGCGAGTTCGCGCGGCGGCAGCCCGGCCAGGACGGTGATGGCGGAGCGGTCCACGAAGCCCCGCGCCTTGGCCCGGTCCTCCTCGGTGGCCAGGGCCTCCAGGTCGTTGAGGGAGTGGGTCACCATGACCGACGACATGCCCTTGGACCTGTTGAGCCGGGTGAGGGAGTCGGCGAACTCCACCAGGCCCGGAGCGCCGCGCAGGGCGCGCCACAGCTCGTCCATCACGCCGATGTAGGAGCGGCGCCGGATGAGGCCGAGGTCGGAGAGCACGGCCGCCGCGTCCACCATGCCGAAACCGTAGCTCCACGTGCACAGCATCGCCGCGGTCAGCAGCTTGTCCCCGGCGGCTCCCACCCGGGAGATGTCGACGCTGATCCCCGGCGCCTCCATGTCGAGGGGCCTGGTGGTCTCGGCGTCGAAGACCCCCGCCAGGGAGCCGGTGCACAGCAGGCGGAGCGTGAAGACCAGGTCGTCCACGCGCTTGTCGTACGAGTCCCTGGTGTCGGCGCGGGCGAACGAGCGCAGCGAGTCCGGGCCCTCCTCCACCACGTTGAGCACGTCCACGACCGTGGGCTGGCGACCGGCGAGCCGTTCGTCGAGCAGGTCCACCGCGGCGCCGAGGACGACCTCCTCGGCGTTGCCGATCCTGCCCTCGCGGACCAGGGTGCACAGGGCCATCAGCAGCGAGATGCGCCGGGAGCGGACCTCCCAGCGCAGCTTCTCCCGCTCCACCTGCGACAGCCGGTCCATGACCGCCCCCAGAGGGCCGGCGTCGAGCGGGTTGATCCGGTCCAGGCCGCGCCCGATGCGGATGACCTGGCCGCCCAGGTGCTGGATCAGGTCGGTGTAGTCGGGCTTGGTGTCGCCCAGGATGATGGCCTGGGAGCCGAAGGCCACCGCCCCGGTGACCAGCCGCTTGACGAACGTGGACTTGCCGGTGCCCGGCTGCCCCAGCACGAAGCAGCCGGGGTTGGTGATCAGACCGGCCCTCAGCCACGCCATCGGGTCGAGGCAGACCGCCTCCCCGGAGAGGAGGTCGCGGCCGATCGGCGTGCCGACCGACGGCGGCTTGCTGCTGGTGACGAACGGGAACAGCCCGCACGCCTGGGCGGTGGTCGCCTGGTACTCGACCGCGTTGGGGATGTTCGGCGAGGCCCCGCCTCCCCGGTGCCGCCAGCCGAGCAGGGGGGCGACGACCTCCCGGTCCCCCTCCCGCGAGCGGTCCGGCCGCCTCGCCTGCTCCTGGTTCTCCCGCTTCTGCTTGAGGCGTCGGCGCTCCGCCCGCTGCTGGCGGCGCTCCTCACGGCGGCTCTGCCGGTCGATGATCGCCATCGGTGCTCCCTCTCCCTAACCCATGCCGCGCTGAATGAGGAACGGCGGACACACCCCGAGGGGCAGGGTCGTGGCGAACGCGACGTCCTGACTGCCCCAGGCGCGGCGCAGCCGGATCCGCGAGGTCTCGGCGGCGGACTCGGTGTGCGCGACCGCCTGCTTCAACCGCTCCTCGTCGTCGACGGTCGCCGTCGTGTACAGGCTCACCTGCACCAGCCCCGCACCGCGCGTCTCCTCCTGGGCCGCCTGCTGGGCGTAGGCGACGTCCTGGCGGTCGCGCGCGCTCACCCTGTGGCGCACGCGGGCGGACAGCTCGCTCTTGTACTGGGCGGCGGCGTTCTGCTGCTCCAGGGCGCGCGCGGCCGCCGCGGCGGGCCAGGGCCGGAACAGCAGCGTGGTCCTCTTGACCCACCGGGTGGGCGAGAGCAGTTCGGCGAGCACCGTGCTGGTCACGTGGGTGCGCGGCGCCTCCTGCCAGATCCACGAGACGCTCGTGCCGCTGTCGTGGGTGTAGCGGTCGTGGTGCACCTCGGCCTCGACGGGCGTGGCGTCCGTCCAGTCGACGGTCCCGATGTCCTGGGGCTTGTCGTTCAGCATGGAGCTGAGGTCGTTGACCACGGTCGGGTCGTAGGCGGTGCGCACCATGGCGACGAGCTGTTCCGGGGTGGCCCGGCCCAGGACCGACACGCCCGTGCTGGCGAGGCTGGTCTCGATCTGGTTGAGGTAGCCGCTGATCTCGACCGCCGCCTGCATGCGGTCCTTGGGCGCCACCGGGAACTTGCGCGGATCGTAGGTGAGGCTGATCCGGGTCTCCACCTGGGCGCTGACCGAGGGGGCGTTCAGCACGAGGTCGCGCATGATCTTCCGGGCGGCCAGGGGGGACTGCGGGTCGATGTCGGCCTCGACGCTGCCGCGCAGCGCGCTTCCGGGGGCGGGCCGGGACTCGACGGTCACGGTGACCCACTGGATCCACGGCATGTAGCCGAGCGAGGCCAGCCACTGGTGCCAGTTGGCCACCCACGTGTCGACGTCGGAGGGCTCCGCCAGCCACACGGAGTTGGACGAGACCAGGACGGTCGCGGTCATGTGCCCGAGCCGCCGGTTCCAGGCCAGGCCGAACCGGCCGCCCCTGCCGTCCTCGCAGGAGAGCAGGGTGACGGGCGCCAGGACCCCCGGCAGTTGGAAGGCCCGCGGGTGCTCGACCATCACACCGGCCCGGTAGCGGGTGTGCCCGAGGACCTTGGCCCACCACCAGCGCAGACGCGTCAGCAGGAAGCTGAGCACCGACTCGCCCTGGACCGGCACGGCGGCGAGCAGGAAGGCCACCGTCATGACGGGCAGGATGTAGAGGGCCAACCGGGGCGCGAACATGCCGGACAGCATCAGCACGACGAGGCCGCCCAGCAGGACGAGGGTGGCGTTGAGCCCCAGCCCGAACAGCCCGATGCTGCGTCGGCGGCGCCAACCTCCGTACGTGCGAACCACCTAGACCATCCTTCCGTCTGCTCCGTCGGCGAACTGCGCTCCGGACGCCCCCTCCGGGGCGGGCGCCGACCCGCCCCCGACGACGGCCGGGCCGCCTCCGTCCGAGGCCATGGCCGCGCCGCCCGGCGCGTCGGCGCCCGGCGCCGCGCCCCCGGCTTCGGCTCCGGAGGCCGAACCGCCCCCGGAGACCTCGTCCGCTCCGGACGCGGTCGTCTGGCTGTAGGACTGGTCCGAGCCGCTGACCGTCGAACTCACGGACTCCGTCGCCCCGGAGGCCCCCGCGTCCGTGCCTCCGCCGGAGCCGCCGACCGCGCCCCCGGCGGGGTCCACGGTCCCGTCGGCGCCTCCGGCGCCGTTTGCGCCCAGGTCGGAGAACTGCCCGGTCTGCGTTCCGAGGGCCGACGTGGCCGCGGCCCCCGAACCGGTGCCGGCCGCGCTCACCGCCGCCGTGGAGCCCGCGTCGCCGCCCGGGACCGGCCCGCCCTCGTCGAGGTTGCGCGCCACGCCCGCGGCGCGCTCGTTGGCCCCGGCCGCCGCCTGCTGGGCGTTGCCGGTACCGCTGTCGGCGGAGCCCGCGCTGCTCTGGGAGCTGGCGGAGTCCCCGCCGCCGTTCCCGCCTCCGCCTCCGCCGCCGCCACCGCCGCCGGTGACGGAGTTGAGGCCGCCCGCGGCCAGCGCCATCATCCACACGCTCCCCGAGCTCATGAGCTTCATGAGGACGGGGAGCGCGCCGGTGGCCAGGAGCATGACCGCCGCTCCGGTGAGGTACCTGAGCAGGTCGTCCCCGTCGGGGCCCGCGCTCGCGAGGACGACGAGCCCGACCAGGTAGATCATCAGCAGGAGGGGCTTGTACAGGAAGCAGGCGAACAGCCACCCGATGACCTTCGGGAAGATCTTCAGGTTCGGGACCATGCTGCTGGCCGCGGCCAGGGGCAGCAGGCAGGCGATGAGGTAGGTGATCGCCTCCAGGAGGGCGAGGACGATCATCTGCGCGATCAGCCCGAGGATCACCGCGAGTCCGACCAGCGAGGTCACGGCCCCGCGGGCGACCTCGTTGTCCGCGAACCCCAGGTCGGCGCCGTCCACGCCCACGCGCATGATGCTCGGATAGACGCTCTGCGCGGACTCCAGGAAGCTGGTCTGGTCCCCGTACGTCCCGGTGGTGAGCACCATGTTGGTGAGCCCGAAACTGAACTGCCGCAGGACGTAGATGAGGAAGAGCCCGCCGAAGGTGACGACGATGACCGTCAGCAGACCGCGGATCAGGTCCAGCATGGGGTCGAGACGCCGGGTCCACAGCAGGCGGATGGCCGCCAGCAGGATGCCCAGCGTGGCCAGGAACAGGACCAGCGGGTTGAAGACGTCCTGGAGCTGCAGGACGCCCTGGTCCATCTGGAGGTTGAGGCGTCCCTCCCCCCGGCGGTCCGCGTTGTAGACGGGGCTCGACGCGCCGCTGTAGATGAGGAGATCGAACATGCGCTCGATGATCCCCTGGAGGCTCTCCGTCACCCAGCCGTCGACGTTTCCGCCATTCATTCCTTCCACCTCCTCCGTTTCTGGAACTGACTGCGGTCACTCGCGTGGAGGACGCTTGCTCACTGATCCGGGCAGAAGTTCCCGCCGACCTTTTCCTCCCGCTGGTTGCCCGTCACCCAGTTCCGGTATTCGGTGCAGGCGTAGTACTTCTGCATCGCGGGTTCGCCCCGCCCGGCTCCCTGGTATTCACGCGGGACGTCGTCGTAGTCGTCCACCGGGTTGTCCTCGCAGGCTTCGCTCTGGTCCCACCATTGCGAGGGGAGGTTGGGGCAGTGGTATTCGGCCCAGATCCAGTCCCGGGCCTCCATGATCTCGTACTGGCCGCTCTCCGGAGTGCAGGGGGAATGGGCGAAGTTGTTTCCGGCGTTGTCCCCGAACCCCGTCACGAAGCAGTATTCGTAGCAGTCCTTCGCGCCGTCGTACGTGCAGCGCGGATCCTTGTCGCCCGAAAGAGGAACGGTGTGGGAGAGCTCCTCCCACCCGTCGTCGTCGGGGCAGAGGTAGGTGCCGTTCTCGGACTGGAGGGCGCCCGCGCAGTCGGCGGCCTCGCGCTCGTTGGCGGCCTGGTCCTCCACCAGCGCCTGGATGCTGGTGGAGAGGTCCTCCTCGGGATGGTGCAGGGAGCCCTCGAAGAGCATCGCGGTCAGACTGCCGGACCCGGCGATCAGCACGACGGCCAGGACGACGTACGGGAGTTCGGCCATACCGCGCGCGGCGATCCAGGGGTCGCCGGTGAAGTTGGCGTGGATCATGCGTCCGCCGATGATGATCAGCGCGAGGACGCCCAGGATGACGCCCAGACCGGCGACGTAGCCGAGGAGGTTGTTCCCGCTGGTCTCGAAGCTCTGCATGGCCAGCGGGGCCTGTGCGGTCCCGCCCGCCCGTTCCCACGGCACCATGTCC